>QIMB01000164.1 GCA_003233615.1 Nitrospirota bacterium | reverse complement strand
CGGCCATTCGAAGAATAGAGGGCTCGGCCTCTGGGGTGTTGTCCGGGATTGCTCGATTTGCGATTTTGGGCTTGGTCCTCGCTATGGGTCTCCGTGCCATGGGTTTAGCCGATGATATTGTGAATATGGCTTTCGGGTTAACTCTTGGGGCTATTGCCGTAGCCGTGGCTCTTTCCTTTGGGCTTGGCGGGCGTGACGCAGCAGGAAAACAAATGGAACATTGGTTAAGCCGTTTTCGTGGCGAACGTTGATCCCTTGTGCTGAAGGATCCCCCTGACCATTTTCTCATGGTTCAGGGGGATGGTATTCCACAGATGTTCTTTCCAGAAAAAATGAGGTAACGATATTTCTTGATGCGGTCCGATATCACAAGTATGTTGATAGTGGCAGTCTCGTACTGAGAAAAATCTTGATATTATTTCAATAGGAGAATCGTATGGAAGACGCGATAAAAGAAGGAATGGGTCTTTTAATCATCTATGGTCTCAAAGTTATTGGTGCCATTCTCATTCTGATTGTTGGGCGATTGATTGCGAATTGGGCAAAAAGAAAAGTTGCTTCCTTGCTTGAACGATCAGGAAAAGTCGATCAAACGCTCACCGGATTTCTCTCCAGTTTTGTGCGCTATCTGGTGTTGATCGTCACTTTCCTGGCCGTCCTCTCCCAATTCGGGATCGAAACAACAAGCTTAATTGCGGTCTTTGGCACGGCGGGCTTGGCGATCGGTTTAGCCCTTCAGGGCACACTCAGTAATGTGGCGGCTGGGGTCATGTTGTTGGTTTTTCGTCCATTCAAGGTTGGAGATTATGTCGAAGCCGGCGGGACGGCTGGCACTGTCAAAGACATCAGGCTCTTTTTTTCCGAATTAGCGACGCCAGACAATGTGCAAATTCTTGTCCCGAATAGTCAGGTGTGGGGAACGGTTGTAAAAAATTACAGTCATCATGCGACCAGACGAGTCGATTTAGTCATGAGTATTGATTATTCTGATGATATTGATAAAGCCCAGTCAGTTGTCGAACATGTTGTGAAAGCCGATGCACGAGTCTTGGCAGATCCAGCTCCATTGGTGGTGGTTGGGAATCTAGGAGAGAGTTCTGTGGACCTCACAATCCGTGTCTGGTGCCAAGCCGGCGATTATTGGCCCCTGAAGTTTGATCTCATGAAAACACTCAAGCAACGATTTGATGCAGAAAAATTGAGTATTCCTTTTCCCCAACGAACCATTCATATGGTTAATGGAGATTAAGAAAAAAAGAATTGAGTTCTGGGTATCTCGACATTTCTTAATCCATGCTCTAGAGCAAGAGAATTGTGCGAAAATCCATTCTTTTTGCAAGAATGAGGTCTTGATGAGAGACGATACGTTAAGGATTTCGCAAATGTATTTTTTACGGAGGGCTTGAGGATAGACCAATGATGCAGTCGTAGGAGACGCATGGCAAGGAAACCATGTATGAGGTAACTACTTTGGAGCTTTTAGTAATGCATTCAGCTTTTCATAGGTGGAAATGGCTGTTTTGAGCTTTGCAATGGTGGCCTGAGCTTCCTCTGTTTTTCCTTTCTCGATAAGACCTTCCACAATCTGATACCATTTATCGAGACTCAGAGGATCATGTTCCAGAAGAGATTTGTAGGTTCGAAGGGCTTCTTCTTGACGCCCTTCTTGGAGGCATTGCTCGGCAAACCATAACCACATTCTGGTATCAAGAAGTGAGAACACTTTCCCACATTCGGTGTCTACCCAATTCGTCTGTTTGTGTTGTTGAGACGCTTGTATCTTCTTGGCCATAAAAAATGGAGCTTTACCTGTATGGACATTGTCTGAATAAGGTATTGATTCTGAGCTTCGTTCTTCAATCACTTGAAATCCATGTTGCTGCAACTGGTCTATGACTTCATTTTTTTGATACCTGCGGACTCCAATGGTATCTTCGATGGGAGCATCTTGGTGTAGCCCTATCGGAATTTGAAAAGCTAAATATCCTTGAAACTTCAGGACTCGATTGCTTTCTTCTAAATATCGTCTAAACACTTGGCGAGGCATATGTTGAAACGCGACATAGGAATACACAAGATTAAAGTGCTCAGGAGGAAACGGACTCAGATCGACTCCTGAAGTTTCCATCGTCTCCACGTTCTCAAGTCCCTTTAGCCATTTCTGACTTTTCTCAATCATTTCTCCCGAGACATCAATACCTACCAGGTGACGAAAGTGTGGGGCCAGTGGTTTGAGCATTCTCCCAATGCCGCATCCAATATCCAAAGCCGTCCAGGTTGGATCATAGTAGGGTGAGATGGCTGCTAATAATGCCTGAGCTGAATAGTGACCCGATTGTGCAAATTTGTCATCATCCTGGAAATCCTCTGAAGCGATCCAATATTGAGCATGGTGTTTGGCTCGACGATTCCAATCTACTTTCATTTTTGTGGCAATGTTCATGATGCTTGGGCTTGGCGCACAACAAGGTGAGATGGACTATCAAGGCAGCTAAGCAAAAACGTTGCCAAGTTGCATTGCACCTGTTGTATGTATGCGAACTAGTAATTTTCCAAGAATGGCGAAAAAATACCTTGGGTCATGCCTATTGCAAAGGTAAGAAATGCCTAATTCGTATAAATCTTCCTACCTGACAAATCAGACTATTAGGAACCTGTACATTCCAAAGGTAAATGACTTCTCATCTTTTGACTTTTGAGAGGAATTCGTCTTCTGAGTGAAAGAAGAGTAAATAATGAGTTTGTTGGAGATGTTCTTAAAGAGGATGTTTTTACCAGTAGCGGATCGGACCTGTATCGAGATGGATAAATCCTTGTCGTCGGTAATAGCCGACTCCACCTCCCTTGAGTTTGAACGCTGCTCG
>QIMB01000092.1 GCA_003233615.1 Nitrospirota bacterium | reverse complement strand
CCTTTAAAAACGACCCAAATGAACCGAGATACTTAATTTTCCACCCCTCCGGCAGTCCGACTTCTTCCAATTTGTCATTTTTCACTTTTAACTTTTCACTTCCAGCAAATTCATGGAACCTGATTTTCCCGGAAAGAAGTTGCTGCATCAGTCCTTTTTTGAGCCTTTGTTTGGCGTCAATCAGTCTGCCAACCTGCTCAATAGCCAGGTCCAAGGCGGAGAGGATTTCAGCTATTTTTTTCTGTTCGGGGAGAGGGGGGAGGGGGATTGGTAATATTTTTAATCCGATAGAATAAATATGTACAACTGAGTGGCCTTGACCTAATTTTCTTTTCTGTCTGATCAATAAATCGCTATTTAATGAGTATGATAAATAGACTGTATTAACGCCTTTAGGACGGAAAATTACAATATCACCACCAGCATAGGCTTCTATATCCTTTACGTGTGCAACACACTTTCCAATTTCATCTAAAGTTTCACCTGAACCTGCAAATAAGATATCGTTTCTTTGGATTCGCTGACTTTTTAGTGCAGTACTTCTATCAATAAAGGAGCAGAATTCTTTAATGACAAATTCATGCTTTGTATAAATCTCACCGTAAGTAACACAGGGAATCCCTGATTTCTTTTTTTCGCTATTAGAAATTCCCTTTCCCTTTGAAAACGAACCAAATGCTCCAAGTGGCCTAACCTCCCACTCCTCGGGGGTCCACCCTACCTTGGTCTTCTTATATCCCGGTCTATTTTCGTTCCGCTTACTCATGCGCATTTCTCACGTTTGGCTCTTTCCCGTGCCATCTCATCGAGTTCTCTCTTCAGAGCTTTGGGAAGCAGTTTCCAATCAAAATGCTCAAACTCGCCTTTTTCCATACTGTAAAGAATATTGGTGGCATCGCTAAGGAATCGTTCTTTCGGTTGTTGTTGCACCAGATCAAGCATGGACGGGCCGTGACATTTTCGCAGAATCTTTCCTGAGCCACAGGGACAGGCCTGATTCCCACGATATGTCCCGTCAGCCATAACTTTCAGCAATGACAGCACAATCTGAACATTGTCGGTTTTGAACAGGCCTTGGTAATATTCCCGGATACCTTTAGCTCCATGAGAGAGCTCGCCGAAAGGCATTTCGCCAAATTTCTCGAAGTATATATAGCCATACAGGTACTCGACAACCAGCGTTTCCACAAAGGTAACAAGGCAGGGATCGGCCTTGAAGCGCCTCGATACCTCAACCGGAGCCCCCAAGCAGAGGGTTCGGTCGTGGTACTGATGGAAATCGGCGGGTATGCGGCCGCCAGTCTCCTGAACCGTGGGTGGAGAATCCGGGTAATCACGGGGCAGCGCGATCAATACTGAGAAGACTTCCGTGATGGTCTCATCTTGAAACGTGGCGGAAAAAGATAGCATCCCCCGAATTGTCCAGAGGCCAGGGACGTCTTCGCACAGCACCAGCCCGGAATAGATATTGGCCAATTCTTCGAACTGCTTTTGAATCAGTGTCTCTTGTCTGTTACTCAAAACTCATGCCCCCATGGCTTGCTGGGATTAGTAATACTGATGCTTGGTGCTGCCAAAGCAACGACACTTGTAGAGTTGGGGCGATCAGGAAAGGCCTTTAACGCTGCCCTGTTAACGATCCGGTCTCCAAAGCGGGGGTTGAGTCCTCCGATCATGTTATCGAGGTCACCGGCATTAAGTGCGTCGTCCAAATCTTTCAGGATATGCTTTAACCATCGGTGGAACTTGGATTCCCGTTGCGGGTGTTTCTTCCACTTGTCCGCGAAGTTTTCCGTCGGGTTTACCGGATTTTCCACCCAGGGGGCACCCTCTTTTCTCTGTATAAAGCTTGGCATGCCGTGCACAATGTTGACCAGGGCTTCCAAGAGATCCGCTTCATTGTTGTAAGCGTGGGCAGCCAAGGTGGTAATTATGATGGAGATCGGTTTGTCATCCTGATCATCGACGAACCTGATGTCACGATGGCGTTTGAGTATCTGGATGGACTGTTGCAACGGAGTCTTGACCTTATACTCTGGAACCTCCTCGACGCTTGCCCGAAGCGACTTGGCCAGGAGCATACGTTTTGCGTTGAACTGGATACGCATTCGCTCCTTGAACCACTCGGCGTAACCAACAGGATTGCTCCGTTGCCAATTGTATAGTTCCCGGTCGGTGATAAGGATAGCGCTTTCAGTCAAATTTACACTTCTCTCACGGGTAACTCCGTTGATTTCGTCATCTGGAATTGCCGGAAGAATGTCCATGTGGAAACGCGCTGAGTCGGCGTATTGCAGTGTCCAGCAGCGTTTACCCTCTTTGAGCATCTTGCGATATCGTTCGTTCGCATCCAGGCGGTCTCCGATCATATCCTTGAGTTGCTTCTGTGTAACGTTCTCTTTTCTGAGAGCCTTCAGTTTACAAACGAGATCAATGTCATACTCGTCCGTATCGTTAATGGGTTTGATCATTGTGCCAAGACGGAATGAGCCTTGGGGATAGATTTGTGGATCATACGTGGCAATAGGGGAATCCTCATCGCCCAACCATTTTCCTACTGCTTCGTAATGTTTTACCGCGGATTCATATTGAGAATCGGATATATCCAGCGATTCTGCCAAACGCTGAAGAATCATCCCTAACTGTTCTTGAATACTCATCTTATTACCTCGCTTAATCTATGTATTGGTTTAAATTCAGGGGCTATATGATCCGCAAACATCTGTTTGAATGTAGGAGAAAAATGGCGACTCTCATGAGCTGCTTTACCCAAGAGCTCTTCTTCAGATAATTTGTCCAATGTGAACAATCCATCGGGAACTTTGGGGTCTATCCTGACTACTTTATCTCTGCCAAGAAGGTGCT
>QIMB01000024.1 GCA_003233615.1 Nitrospirota bacterium | reverse complement strand
TCGGGGCTTACGGGGATCGCGGCTTCAGATTTCGGCACTACTTTCGTGCGGTGGTTTCAATTTTTCGTTTAAAGTAGATATTTTTGAGTGGGTCGTGGTTGATGCCTAGTGCGTTATAAATGCTCTTCTGGCTGAGATTAGCAGTGGTTGTATTTTTGACATAAACGCAATGTCCGTCCTCGGTGTTAAAGGCTGTGACGACGCGATCATGTGAGGCGAGTCGATTCCTCACACTGTTCCATGTGTAGTCCAGCCCTGACTCAGAGAGCCGTCGCAATATAGGACAGACAATGTGGTAAGCTAGGACAGAGAGGAACATATGAGCGGTCGTGGCTTCTTCACACTTGTGGTAGTTCGGCCTCAAGCCTAAGTCCGATTTCATGGTGCGAAAGCAACTTTCAATCGTGGTGAGACTGCGGTGGATGCCTGAGATCTCTTCCTCATCAAGATCGACGCGGTCTGTTCGAATCACATATTGCCCCAGATTTTCTGCCTTAGCAGCACCTTTCAAATTCCTTTCGTAGGTGATTGATTCTACAATGCCCTCACGCTCACTTACTTTGATATCAAAGTAAGTGCCGACAGAATACTTCTCTTTGATTCGACCAATTCGTTCCATGATTTTTCCATACTTTTTGGTCGTTCGAGGCTTGGATAGACCTGCACTGAGTTCATCCATTGCCACTTCGAACTTCTTGAGTCGGCTTTCGATGATCTGCTGTTCCTTCACTTCCTTGTGAGGGCTGTGGCAGAGTAAAAATGCTTCCTCGTAGGCGGCTTGATCATCGCTTGCTTCGTTCTCGTGGATGGCTAGTTTTACAGTCAAATCGGTCTTTTCATCCTGTAGGCGTATTTTCTTTTCCTTGCTCTGATCCCAAAGCGATGGGGCATAGCTCTGCTTGCGGCTCACTGCGACATAAGAAAGGTTTTCTCGGCGCAACAGCGCGAGGTTTTCTTCGGTCGCAATGCCGGCATCAATGACCACGGTCTTCTTTTCAATGCAATGCCCCAGAGCCTGAATCGATTTGAGCATGCCCTCTAATGTGCCCGGTTCAGACACATTGCCTTCTAGGATATGGCTCTGTTTTGGAAAGCCCTGCGAATCCACGATCAACGCCAGAGTGAAGAGCTTGCAATCGCTACGACGCTCTTTGGATCTTCCAAATTGAGCTTTCGCATTGCCTGTCTTTTTCCCCTCAAAATAGGTGTTGGTTAAATCGTATAAGATTATTTTTTCATCCAACGAAAACAGCTCTTTGGCCTTCTGGCGTAGGCTTTCTTGTATCTGTTCGCTGTGCTCCCAGAGCATGACAGCGGTGCGGTGTAGCGCATTGTCGTAAACCAGTTCAGTGCTGTCGATCAACTCTTTGATTGCACTGTCATCGTTGATCCAACGCACTAGTTCCCGCTCGCTCGAAGGGTGAACGGCGCGACCAATAATCAGGTGCTTGGCATAATCAATTTGCTTCGGGCTAAAATTGAGATCACCCAAGATTTGATCCACCCCATAGCGATTCATTTGCTCGGCCATCACGTATTCGGCACCGATACTTTTGGACTCACTGGTCTGAACCGAATGAATGTCAACGGTTTGATAATTGGGATTAGATTGCTTTAGTTCCCCCTCATCCTCAGCTTGATCGACACTTTGAGCAGCTTGATTTAAGGACTTGCTCAGGATCATTTGAGCATAATGCCCCGCTAGCTTTTCCACCTCCGCGCTGTCTTGCTCGAAAAATAAAGGAGTCTGATTGTTTAGCCTGTTTTCAATCGCGTTGGCTAACGACTTCCACTCATCCTTAGGTAAATCAAGAGCACCCATGTTGAGCACAACCTCCTGGCGAGGCCCTTTCGCCGTGCGCACCGATTTTAACAACTGATGCTGCTTATAGCTCTGCCCCTTCAAAGTCTTGATTTTTTGACGAATATACATTCGTCCCAGATTTTCAGGCTAATTTAAAAAATCAAGAACTAAATTCACGATTTGGTCATTTTCAGTCCCTACATTTCCCCATTTTCAAAATTACCAACGACTTATGGAAGTTTCATGGGGTAATTCGGTGATATTTCCCTGTAAATATCCAATTTAAGATTAGATCTGTCGAATCGCGGTCAAGAGAAATCTAAGTCAACGAGAGTATAACAATCGGTGGTTGCTCACAATACTCAGATGCCTGGCAAGTCCGAGACGCAGAGAAGAATAAAATCCTCTTTACCACCAATCAGTCCCATCTACGTTGGTGAAGATAATAAGCTTGAGGATGCAGACGATATGTGCATATTTATATGCATGAGGACGACACTAAACCTAGACGACAAGATCTTCGAACAAGCCTCCAAGCTGACGGGAATTAAAGAGAAAACACAACTACTGCATGAGGGGCTAAAAACTCTCATCGCCAAAGAAAGCGCAAAGCGACTCTCGAGGCTAGGTGGCTCCGCTCCGAAGATTCAGAACATACCGCGCAGGTAATGGTTTTGGTCGATACTTCAGTCTGGATAGACTTCCTGCGAGAGGGTGACTCCCTCCTGAGTGACCTGCTCCGTGAAGATGAAGTCCTTGTTCATCCATTTGTCATAGGAGAGCTACGCCTTGGAAATATCTCCAAAAGAAAAACCTTCCTGAGTTTAATCGAAAACCTTCCACAAAGCAGCCAAGCCACGAACGAAGAAGTCACACACCTTATCGAATCAAATAAGCTACATGGAAAGGGTATCGGATTTACGGACGCTCATATTTTAGCATCATCGATGGTTAATGAGGTTCCCTTGTGGACTAAAGACAAACGATTACATGCGATCTCTACAAAATTGAAACGCACCAACCAATCGAGCTGATCAATGGCGCTAATGCGCCATCGATCAC
>QIMB01000172.1 GCA_003233615.1 Nitrospirota bacterium | reverse complement strand
TATCGCTCCATCGTCCTCCCATCAAAGTCAGAAGTTGTTTGCGACACCGTGAATCCCATGTATAAATCGTATTGATAGAGCGTTCACCAAAAATATTCATAATTTCGGGAAAGGTATGGCCTTCAAGTTTCAACTGAAATAATTTCTGGCACCGTTCGCCTAATTGTTGAAGTGCGGCAATCAATTGCATCACCCGTTCCTTCTGCTCGACTTGCACGGATGGATCATCCCTGGGATCGACGAGCGGTTGATCGTCCACCGATTCCTGATTGTATTCCCCTCGCCTCAACATTTTCCTATGACGATCCAGCATTTTAAACCTCAGGATTTGAAACGACAGAGGAACCAGCTCAGTCAATTCTGTCACGTGGGGGTATTTTTCGTGCAAGACCATCAGCACATCCTGGGCCACGTCCTCTGCTCCTTCCCTTATCCCACGAGATGTCGCCAACGCCACAATCCTTTCACGAAGGTGGCGTAGAATGTCCTCACGGGTTAAGCCCGCCATTCATTGGCCCCGATTGTCATCATGAAATAGTCGTGAAAAGAGCCACGTGTATGTATACTCATCTCATACTTTTCTCACTCATTCGAACCTGAGTCACGGACTCGCAAGTTTCCTCACAATCTGATCCGCGATAAGACTGTAGCCCTCTCGTAACGTCTCTTTCAAAAAAGATGCATCCTGATACGCCCATCTCTCAAAAGAATATTCTCCTTGCTCCATTTCAAGACTGTGTTTGGCCAACATTCGCGAGCGATGGTCAAAGAAGGCAACTTGGATATTCCAGACCAAGGTTAGCTCATCAGGAGTGAAATACGATTGTGGAAACAACCCCACACGAATACGTTCAAACCTCATAAAGGCCGTAAAGGGTTGCGCATGACTGCCAAAGATGACTGCATTCGGTATCACTGTCTCTGATGCTGCATCATCAGCGAGGTGTGAGGGTGCTGATTCTTGATTGCTCGTCGCAGTTAATCCTTCCCAGATTCCCTGAATCACATGCTTACGAGCAATAGGGATTTCTGTGGGATCCTGAGAAGTCAGCAACGGAGCCACCATGCCAACAGCGGCTCCTATGCCCATACCAGTCACCATGCCTCCCGCACACAAAATGAGAAAAATCAGAGCATCCGCTCCACCAGAATGTCCAGAAATATGAAGCGTGCGCCTCCCATGTCCCGAACCACTCCAACAAAACAGTTGCCCCGTTTCCAATCCCGAAAGAGCCCCTTTCCAGGCACCCTCGAACAATTGAATGAAAATCCCGCTCTGTAAGGTTGGGTGAGCAATATTGTCAAGCGTGATATCGTCTTTCACGATAGAAGTACCGCCTATCAAGCCTATATTCCTTCGATTGAAAACATCCTCCTGTACAAGGAGGTCTAGGTGAGAAACAATAGTGGTGTTCTGGAAAGAACAGCTTGGCAAGCCGAATACGAGGGAAACACAAAGAGAAGGTATGAGCCATGCGAAGCCTGAAAATCGCTTACCCATGACGTTTAGGGCCTGTCCATACATAACGTTGACAAAACGCGCCAAGATTTGGGCTGGATTTGGACGCATCGATTGAGAACAAACCGAAGCATAGCAGAGCTATGTTGAGGTTTTTTCGATTGAGATCCGTTCAAAGCTGGCCCGAAGATTGGATGCGAGATGCAAATTTATGTATTGATAGGCCCTTAGAGTGACGTTAAATACACCGCGATACCGAGGACCACCAAACTCAGCAAGACAATAGCACGTTGAACCCACACAACTTTCCCTGCAAACAACAGCGGTTTCGTGTCTGCCCGTTGGCTCTTTCCGATTTCACCAAAAGGATCAAGAATAAGATCATGGACAAAGATAAGTCCCCCAACAATGGCAAAAACAAACAGCTTCAACATCATGATGAGTCCCCAGCTTGTTTCGATCCTTGCCGATCCGCTTTCATCCAAGAGTTGAGACGAACCCGTAAAGACGAGCACCATGAGACTCACCCAGCCCACGGTCTTAAAACGCTGGCCCATTTTTTGAGCCATTTTCATGGCCTCTTTCGACGACGACATGGTCTTGCCTTCGAGAAGGCTCGGCCTCACCGCTAGTTGAAAAAACAGCCAGCCCCCAATGAAAGTGATCACCGCTAACAAATGTATCCAGGTCACAACGTACGCGGGCATGTCTACACTCCTTGAATTTCCGACGAGAACAATCCCCCAATCATACCCACTCACCAGATGAAAGACCACTGGAGTCGTGTGAAGAAATGGTACAATTCTACCTTACGCTTTTCCCATCGCCGTGTTCTCAGGTAACATCCCTCCTCATGACCCATGGGCTTGTGACCTCTTTTTTCTGAAACCATGTTCATGAATCACACATCGTACGCGAGGCGATCTCGCTCTATTGTTCAGGCGATAGGCCTCGCAGCCATGTATCTTGTGAGTACCGCTTCCTCACCTCATCTCATGTGGGCGGCAGACCAAGACAAGATACATCGGGACAAAAAATATGCGACGGAGAAATATGTGTCTGGGCGGAAGGCTATCTCGTTTGTGCAAGACCATCTCGACCTATTTCAAAAGGTCGGGTGCTGGACCTTGCGATGGAGGAAGGGCGTAACGGTGTCTTTCTCGCAACCGAAGAGTTCCAGGTGACTGGGAGTAGATATTTCTGCAGAAGGGCTCACAAAAGCAGAAATGTTGGCGACAACGCAGGACGTGACGGTGACCACAATTGTCGCTGACCTTGAATCGTATGACATTCTACGGAATACGTTTGATGTAGCTATTGCTAGATCTAGTGGGTAGTTTGGTAATTCAGCATTTCACAAAACGCTACATAGTGTGGTCACTAGAGTAAAGCCGGTATGCAGGGTCATCATGTGCACCTATTACCTTCAGCGGAACGTGTTTCCGACAATCATCGACGCATTGAAACCCGGTGGCATGGCATTACTTGAAACGTACACGATGGATCACCTGCAATATCGCCCACGGTTGAACAAAGCATTCCTGCTGGAGCCAAACGAACTGTTGTCTATGCTTCCAGGCCTGCGAGTCGTGCGATATCAAGAAGTCGATACCGGGCAGGCGGCCTACGCAAGTATTCTTGCGCAGAAACCAGAATGACAGGAAGCCGTCCCAACAGGACGTCTCTACGAAAGGTTCATTCCTACCCTCCCCGTCATTCTCCGACATAAACCCAACCCGTCATTCCCGACATTCTTATCGGGAACCTATCTGATCCCATTGCGGGTGGATCCCCGCTAAACGCCTGCGGGGATGACTGACAAGAAAGACCTTGCGGCCCTTCAAAGAGTTCGGGTACCCTTGCAGCTCCCAGTGCCTTGTCTTGATATAATTGGACCTATTTATGACGGAATCCCTTACTACAGACCCTCTTGTCGATCGGTGGATTGAGATTCGCCCTCAGGTCTTGGACGACGACCTGCTCAACCAACGGGCATGGCGCATGCCCGATATTGTGATTTATCAGCATGGGCCGGAAGAATGGTGGGTGGCGCCACTGGATGAAGAATTACCTCTCGTTCGTTTAAACCGCATGGGTGCGGCCTTGCTCGGCGCCATGGATGGTCGCCTGACCATTGGTGCATTATTGAAACAATATGGGAAATGGGTGTGTAGCCCCTCGCAGCAGAATGGGCGATGGCATCTAGAACGATGGGCGCAACCGAGATTTTCCCTCGCCTACTATGGCACGGAACCGCCTAGCGGACACAGTGCTGAAGCTAAATGGGATTTGTTACTACAAAAAGTACGGGAAGGCTGGCATCAAAACGTCAAAGCAGAAACCGAAGATCACCTGTCTACATTTCATGTCCAGGGCATTCAGGGACCGCACGGGCATTTTGAGCTCATCGAAACCACGGTCTCTCATCTGTTCCGCGAACCCTGCGAGGCCATGAACGGCCTCACCTATGGGCGACTGCTTGGTAAAACCCTGCGGCAAATGGGCTGGCTTTCTCCCAAACCCAAACGCATTGTGGAAGTAGGAGCTGGCCTGGGCTATGTCTCGAAGGAACTGGCAGGAGAACTTTCTGCCGATGAACGAAAAGACATCCATTACACCTTTCTCGATCTGACCGGCCCATTTTTAGAATCCCAAACATCACTGGCTCGAAAAGCCGGGTGGACAGCAACAGCGATTCAAGCCAATGCCGAATGCATGCCCTTGGCGGATCAATCCGTCGATCTCTTAATTGATAATGAAAATCTGGCAGACATGACACCGGTGCAATTTACGAGCGACGAACTCCTCATGTTTAAAGGTGAGAACCCACAACATGAGGAAGCCTTAGACCTCATCCGACGCATGCGACTCTCACTCATGCCACCATTTCCTGACGAAGTCATTTTCAATTATGGAGCCATTCAATTTCTACAAGAAGTCTGGCGTGTGCTGAAACCAGGCGGACGGGCCATTTTGGTGGAATTCGGCATAGAAAACGATTGGCCGTCACCCGTCAGATTGCCTGGCCATACCGAATATGAAGTGCAATTCAGCCATCTTCGCCATGCGGCCAAGTGGCTCGGGTTTCGAGAACAATATTGCACCTTGCCCCAACTTCTCGGTATGAATCCTAACACCCAGGTG
>QIMB01000462.1 GCA_003233615.1 Nitrospirota bacterium | reverse complement strand
TAACCGTGGACCTCGAAACCGCCTGCAAGGCTGGAGAGCTCCCCACCTTAGCCACGTTGAGAGTTTGCCTGCAAGAGAGCTTTCAACAAACACGACAGGATTTGGAAAAAACCTTGGAAAACACTTGAAATAGGAGCGGTAATTAATGATTCCTTATCTACTCGCGTACATAAAGGGTATAAGTGAAAAAGTGAAGTGGGGTTTCACGCCTGCGGTTCTTCTTCTCCCTTTACTAACTAGCCTTGGGCTAGCCCAGCCAGTATGGGCAAAAAATTCTTCCTCAGATTTGGTGTTCGGAATGTCAACGGCATTAACTGGGCCAGCTGCAGATTTGGGGGATAATATGAAGGCTGGCGTATTGGCAGGATTTCATCGAGCCAATACAAATGGCGGTATTCACGGAAGGACAATTCGACTCATTGCACTGGATGACGGCTATGAACCGTCTCGCACCACTCCAAACATCCGGAAACTTATTGAACAGGATCGGGTCTTGGGTATCATCGGGAACGTAGGAACTCCAACAGCCATGGCGGCTCTCCCGATTATCAATGAACAGCACCGTCTGTTTTTCGCTCCCTTTACCGGTGCAGGGATATTAAGAAAAAATCCCCCAGACCGTTTCGTTATCAATTACCGAGCTAGCTATGCAGAAGAAACAGCAGCCATGATAGATGCTCTGGTGACGATAGGAAAAATACAACCTCAACAGATCGCCTTTTTTACCCAACGAGACGGGTATGGAGACGCAGGCTACATCGGAGGTCTCACCGCACTCAAACACCATGGGCTGAATGATGAACACCAAATTATACATACTAGGTATGAACGAAATACTCTGGCTGTGGAAGATGCTCTCGCTACAATTTTACTATCTGAACATCTTCCACGAGCCGTTATTTTAGTTGGAGCGTATGCACCATGCGCCAAATTCATTCGGCTTGCTCGGGATGCCGGATTGGATGCCCTGTTTTTAAATGTTTCCTTCGTGGGAAGCATGCCTTTAGCTGCCGCATTAGATAATCAGGAATTCCGTACGCTTGTTACTCAAGTGGTTCCTCATCCGTCGGAAACAGATCTTCCCTTGGTCAAAGAATTTCAGCAAGATCTTCATTCCTTCGATTCGAAACGAACTCCTAATTATGGGAATCTGGAAGGGTACATTGCTGCACGTATTTTAGTTAGAGCCCTCTTGAAAATGACTGAACCCATTACCCCCGACGCTGTTGTCTCTGCGCTTGAACAATTGGAAACGTTTGATGTGGGTCTAGAACATTCCCTTCGGTTGGACACCTCCCAACATCAAGCAAGCCACCAGGTTTGGGTTACGCAATTGAAAGGAGGAACGGTGGTCCCATTTGATTGGAAAAATCTTCTACAAATTCTCAAGGGAAATTGATTCCACGATGATGTTTATTCACAAAGGGCATTCTGTCATTTGGTTGGTGTGGTTACTGGTCTTCCTCGGTGTATTGGGTGGTGCCGTCATGCTCGGATTGATGAGATATACCCTTCTTGAGGTACAAACCAACAAAATGGCTGCCATGAAAACAGGAGCCGTACATAGGGAAATGGGCAGTGCGCTCAATCATCTCGGAATGAAAGCGGTGAAACAGCTAGAAAACATCTTAAGGAATCCTCTTGCTGGCACACTCGACCCTGATCTGCTTCAATTCTATTTAAACGTGTTGAATGAGCGATTAGTTCAATTTCCTATTGGACACACCCACAATGTTTTAAGTCAAATGATACAAACCGCTCGGCACTTGCAAGTTTTGGAAGGGCAAGTGGAGAAGTGGCTCCTACATTCTCAGCCAATATTGAAAGATCTTGAGTCTCAGAAGACCATTCAAGTGGTTCGGCACCTATTGAGAACTTTGCGTACACATATTCAAACCCGGCAAGGGAAGGAACGCCTGACGCAAGCAATAGCCTATCGAAAATGGAAAAAAGCTACCCCTTCAGAAGCGCAGGAAATTGCCACTGCCCTGCTCACTCATAAAATTCGCCAGACCACACTTGGGGTTTCGAATATTCGAACAGAACTAGGGGAGCTGGCCGTTTTAGTCGAAACTCTCTATGGCGAAGTCAATCCTGATCGCCTTATCGATTTAAAAGATAATCAGTTTAAACAAAATTTGACTCGACTCGGAAGGGAAATGAACTTACTGATTGGAGATTCTCTGGTTCCAAATAATACCTTACAAAATATTCTTCAGGACATTGGGGCCACCGTTTTTGGTCAAGGGTACTTTATAGACGAGGCACATCAAACCGTTCAGCTGGGCTCTGGTGGTCTCTATCGTTTAAAACAAGACTTTCTTCTGCTGGAGGCTACACGTGCGGCCTTGGATAAAGATTTGGAAGGTGTTAAAGAACGGATTGGGTCAGCTCAGATATCATTGACAAAAATTGTACAACAACAAACGCAAGACGTGACAGATAAATTCGAAAGTTCCTTGGCTCAAAACTCCATCTTCATGTTAACCATCAGCTTGATATTTCTAGCTGGATTTTTGTCGACCGCATGGATAATTTCACGGTGGATTCACAAACAGTTGATACTCATGGAGACTGCGAAAAACCAGGCTGAGGCTGCAGTCATCGCCAAAAGTCAGTTTCTGGCCACCATGAGTCATGAAATTCGTACCCCCATGAATGGGGTGATTGGTATGACGGGTTTGCTGTTAGAGACAGAGCTCTCTGGTCAACAGCGGCAATTCGCCGAAACAGTTCGGTCTTCGGGAGAGACTCTGCTTAAGATTATCAACGACATTCTGGATTTCTCGAAAATTGAAGCAGGAAAGTTGGAATTTGAACGTATCCCGTTCGATCTGCGAACCACCTTGGAAGAATCGCTAGAGTTGTTGG
>QIMB01000489.1 GCA_003233615.1 Nitrospirota bacterium | reverse complement strand
ACGTTGCATACACTCCTTGAAATGCGTGTCGGTCATCGGTGTGGACTGAGAGGCCGATAGTATCCGCTGCAAATCCTGATTCTTCAGATTTAGCAAGGTAATACTGAGTGTGGGTGTATGGGCCAAGCTGCCTGTCACGTGGAAATGCTCTCATTTCAACATGCTCGTTGCCTAGAATTGCCAAGTGCCTTTTGGCGAAATCTGCATTGGCGATGTCGTCATCAGTCACTTCGTTAGCTGGCGAAATAGATGATGCAGGCGGAATTCCTATATGGCCAGAGGTGCTGTCATGGGGGGAAACTTCAATAACATCACTATCGTGAGGTAATCCTGTCAATGTTGTTGTCACTTTCTATAATCTCCAAAAAAACTTGTTGATGTAAATATTGTTTCGCGATAGCTGAATAGCCGGCCATGCGATGGCCTGATGGCGGCCAAATATGAAATAGTTCTCGTTCTCCTTTCGGCACGGTGTTGTTGGGGAAGTAGCCCTCTAAAGGAGCGGGCAAAGCAGCGGGACTCGTGCCTACCCCGGAGAGACTTTTTGTATTGCGCATGAAGTAGCCGCTGCATCAGTAGCGGAGCCGTGGATACCATCCAGCCTGCAGAAGGTGCCAGGAGGGAACGCGCGGCGTTAGATAAATCCGGCTCGGCTAGGGAATTAGCGCTGTCAAGCCGGGGAAATGAGTTGATGCCTCATTTTGCAGAGGATGCACTGCCTACCTGCATATGGACACGCAGGACAGACTCGGACACAACCATTTCAGTTTGCTGTGTCCGCTCGAAGCACTTGAAAATAGCTCTAAATGAGTGTTTTTGGTACGCGGACACACAGGACACTATTTCTAAAATAATTTTCTATAAAAAGTATAGTATAGGGTAGACATGCCCCTCTCAGCGAGGAGAGTGGAGATGCTGAAAAAAACTTTGAAAACGGCTGTCCGCGTGTCCACACCCATGAGAACACTTGCCTGAGGGGGTTTCTTCGGACACGACATAATGTCCGTACCCTGTCCATGGCGTGTCCGCTAGAGAGAGCGGGCAAAACGATCAAAGTTCCCCAATCCACTTTGTGAGGTGGGTCTCCACGGGAGGAGAGGTCGTCGAATCACAGATTGAGAGCCCACCCGACATCTGCATGCTACGATCACAGCCATTGCATGAGACGCTCTGTCTTTGAAAGGCCTCAGGTCGCGAGCGTAAGTGAAGAACCATATTGACATTGCTCAGGCGGCGCAGTTTTCAGCACCATATTTTCCTCAGTCTCACCGACTTTGCAAAATTGTGCGGAACATATTGAATCCTCAGACTCGATGAAATCGTTTTCCTGTGCTCGCTGCTTAAACACGTCAACGATTTGCCTCAGTGCGTACATCGATATGTCTAGCTTCTCGCAAATCTCTTTCCGTTCAAAACCTTCCTCAAACAGGTCGACGACCCGTCTCTCCAGATCGTTTTTCGCCATTGCATTTTTTGCATCCTTGATTTTAAGCTCAGCGGATTGATTCATGTATTTGCTGGGAACGATGCATTCCTTCCCGCTCTGGTCTGTGCTCGGTCCGATATAGCTGTCGCCCAGCTCGTACTCAGGCGCGTAATCGCGATCTAGGGAATGCTTGCCATCCTCGGTCGCATGAGAGATATCCTCTGTAAGTTTTAGCGGGGTGTAGGGAGCATAGCCCTTTTTCTTTCGGGAGGACTTCGTGGATGTTGGTACTAGAATGTACCTTGAACTCCAGAGTTCGCGACGATAATCGAGGTTTGACCTTTCGACCGCTTTACGCACAAAGTCTTCAATGTCTTCGACTATGTTGTTTGCAAGTTGGTCAATTGCCTCACATAGACCAACTGTCATCTCGCCTACGGCCTCATTAAACCAGTCTTTTTGACTCGAACCCCTGAATCTGAAATGACGCGCAGAATCGTAGGCTATCCATCGCAGCCCATCAATGAGAACTTTTCTCGCCGTCAAGTCGCCGTGATCACGCCATCTGCTCAGACCAGATTGTAGGGCGTCTTCATCAAGCTTGTCAGCAAGAGAACGCTTGGCATCTACATCGAGGAAATCGCAGTGTTGCTTTGCAGCGCAAAGGAATTCTTGAGGGGAGGGCATCCTTCGGTCCTTGCTATTGTTTTGCAAATCTCAATGATGCATACCAAACTCTTGGTAACGCATATCATCCCCTCTACAGTTTAACCCTTCGGTACCATTAGAATGATGCGAAGATTCCTGACAAATTTCGCTATTACCCGACTAGGACCATCTAGTGAGGCACCGAACCGTGAAAATAGCTAAAAAGTATAGATCGCGTTTCTTGGGTGTGCCAGTTTTTCCAGTAACACCAATCAAAGAAAGTTGGATTCAAGTAGCGGTTATTACGATTGTGACGGTTTTGAGGGCAAATTGTGCTCTCCAGCCATCAGACCCACCCCTACCTAAATAGGGCAAAAAATCTACACGCTGGGGGATTCGGTCTCCTTGGTGCGATCGGTCAGAATTAGCCCCCCCCCCTGGGGTTTTCAGCGTGAGCGCGTGCGATCGGCAAAGAGCAAAACTCTCATCCTAAAGTCTTGAGAGCCTTGCAGGACGAATATTGTGCTCTGCGGGAGAATTCCGTCTGAATCCCCCTTGCGATTTTCAAATTCATTTTGCGAATCCCATTGACGAAGACCTCGATAGCGGTGTAGTGTGTACGCATACACATCAACAATCACTCTCGCAAAAGGAAGCCAAGCCGATGACTACAGCAACAAACACACAAGACTTGATCCGCACCACACTAGCTGAAGCTTTCCCTTTCTCAGTAGACAAATTCCCACTGTCAGGTCCCGACAATATCCGTACTCCTCACTATGGGTTGTTCCGCTCGGATAATG
>QIMB01000124.1 GCA_003233615.1 Nitrospirota bacterium | reverse complement strand
ATGGCATACGCCTAATGCAGTAGTTTCTCATCAATCTGGGGCATCCTTTGCTGGGAATCTTGATTTTCAAAAACGCGTGTATTATACGAACCAACGGTATTTCTTTCACAAACATTGTGGGCCTCTTTCAGCCTTTATTTTAACCTTGTTCCAAAAGGTCTACTCTCATTTGAAGCTGTACCGCCAATTGGCGAATGACCGTATTGGTCCGTCTGTATAGGGTACTCCGGCTGAGTATGAGAGGAGGCAATGTGAGTGAATGAGACTAGTATATGCGTGTTCTAGAAATTGTTGCTGATGGGAGTCCTGGTGGAGGAACGACTCATGTTCTGCAAATTCTAAAGGGTCTTCATGGTTTTGCTTCTTTTCATTTAATTGCACAATCAGGATCTTATCTTCTCCGGGAGGCCCAAAAGCATGGGATTCCTTGCCACGGTATAGATTTTCTTGTTAGTCGCCTGCCCCCTACTATTCCCATCACACTGCGTCGTATTTGTTCGAACGTTCAGCCTCATGTGGTACATGTTCACGGAAGCCGTGCTGGCTTTTTCGTTGCCTTGGCCCGCATTGTTCTGCCTACTCTTTACACCATTCATGGGTTCCATTTATTTCAAAAGCCTTTGGTCTTGCGGTGGCTTGCGTTACAAGCTGAGCAGTATACTTTTCATCGCGCTAGTCGGATTGTTTTTGTCTCACGATATGATCTGGCTTGTGCAAAAAAGCTGAGATTACTTAAAAAAAACAAGCCGCATGAATTGATTTACAATGGTATTTCTGTTCATTCTCTGCCTCAGACAGAACATCAGTGTTCGCAGCACATCGGATTCATTGGTCGTTTAGAGTATCAAAAAGATCCAGTATTATTTTTAGATGTTCTAGAGCATCTCCCAGAATACTCCGCCACTATTGTGGGATCAGGAAGTTTGGATGCCTTGGTGAGAAAAGAAATTTGTCGTCGGGGTTTAACCAAGCGGGTGAATATGCTAGGGAGTCTATCTCAATCAGAAACGTTAAAAGTCTTTTCCATGTTAAGTGTGGTTGTTCTTTCTTCACGTTGGGAGGGTCTTCCGCTCATTGTCCTGGAATCCATGAGTATGGGTATTCCCGTTGTGAGTGTGAATGTGAGTGGAATGAGTGAAGTCATTGAGAATGGAATAGACGGAATCCTTGTTGACACGCGGTCGGGAGAAAGTGTGGCTCATGGTGTCAGGCAAGTGATGCAAGATTCTTCTTTGAGGACTTGCATTATTCAGAATGCGCGATCAAAAATAGAAGAAAAATTTTCTGAAGAGCAGATGTTGCAGTCTCTTCGTCGTGTGTATGAAGAAATTCAATAAACCATGCAAAGCAATGACAACTTCTTACCCGTGAAAATTGCCCTTGTTCATGATTGGCTGACGGGGATGCGTGGAGGGGAGCGGTGTTTAGAATCGTTGTGTGAGCTGTTTCCTGATGCGCCCGTGTATACCCTCGTGCATGTGAAGGGAAGCGTTTCAGAGGTCATTGAAAGGCATCCTATTGTCACGAGTTACTTGAATGTTATTCCGAATTTTGGGAAATTCTATCGATACTTTCTCCCTCTTTTTCCTTCCGCTATCCGATCTTTTACGTTTGATGATTTTGATCTTGTTCTAAGTTCCAGCCATTGTGTGGCGAAAGGGATACGAGTGTCTGAGGGGACTTGTCACATTTCTTACGTTCATACACCCATGCGGTATATTTGGGAGGGTCATGACCAGTATTTTTGTGGGAGGTCATTATTCAGTTTTGGGAAAATAGGGATGGCGATTTTTCGAAAATACCTTCAACGGTGGGATGTGGAATCAAATGCATCTGTGTATCGGTTTATCGCGAATTCCTCTAATGTTGCCAAACGCATCAAACATCAGTATGGACGTGAAGCGTTAGTCGTGCATGCTCCTGTCGATTGGCATGCGTGTGAGGCCTCCAATGATGACGAGGGATTCTATTTGATGGTCACGGCTTTTGCACCATATAAGAAAGTTGATTTAGCTATACAGGCTGCCAATCAGTTACGCCTACGCTTGAAAATTGTTGGACGAGGACAGGAACACACGCGATTACAGCATTTAGCCGGTCCAACCGTGGAGTTTTTGGGGTGGACAAGCGATGAACGGGTTCGAGAATTATATAGACAATGTCGCGCTGTTCTCTTTCCCGGTGAGGAAGATTTTGGTATCGTTCCTTTAGAAGCAATGGCGAGTGGGAAGCCGGTCATTGCCTTTGGAAGGGGAGGAGTCCTGGAAACAGTCATTCCCTTAAATCCAGTGACTGCTATTGAGGAAACATTTCCCACTGGTGTCTTTTTTTACGAACAGACGGTGAAAAGTCTTATTGAAGCCATTCAGTTGTTTGAGAAACGAAGAAGCGAATTTCAGCCAGAAGCCATTCGTGCTCATGTTCGCGTTTTTGACCGAGAATATTTCAAGGAACAGATCAAGCAGGTGATTATGACGAATTATAAGCAATTCCGTCAGTCGACCTCATGCTGAAACGCCATTCCGAGTTTTTCAAGAATCTGCTTTTTCTGTCTGATATTTTTCTTATCAGCCTGTGTTGGCTTACTGCGTACTTTATCCGTTTTTCCGCTCAAATCTTTCCGGTGCCAAAGGGCATTCCCCCGGTTGAACCCTATCTGTGGCTACTGGTTCCTATTGTTGTGGTGTGGGGGATCTGTTTTTCTTCTTTGAATTTATACCGTCCCAGGCGGATGGGATCTCATCTTGCTGAGTTTGTCGATTTAGCCAAAGCCAATATATTGTGCCTTTTGATTCTTGTTGCTCTCACATTTTTTTTAAAGACTTTTGAATTTTCCCGTCTCGTTATTCTGTATTTCGGGTTGTTGAATTTGGTGGTTTT
>QIMB01000361.1 GCA_003233615.1 Nitrospirota bacterium | reverse complement strand
CCCATCATGCCCGAATCTCAGTCCGGCTTCAGACTCACTTCATGTTGGAAACACGCCCCCCGTTCAGACTCATTTCATATTGGAAGAGACTGAGAGTTGTCTTTTGCGAAAGTGCTCTCTATAATGCGTCTCCATTTTTTACCGAAAGGACTTCATCTTGCCTACGTCTGACATTCCTCGAAGCGATAATCGAGGGCCCAATGATCTTCGACCAGTTAAGATTACGCGCCCGTTTACGAAATATGCGGAAGGATCAGTGCTTATTGAAATGGGTGAGACCAAAGTCGTATGTACCGCCTCGGTCGAAGAAAAGGTTCCACCATTTTTACGGGATAAAGGCCAAGGCTGGATTACCGCGGAATACGGGATGCTCCCGCGGTCAACCCATGATCGCATGTCTCGTGAGGCGAGTAGGGGGAAGCAAAGCGGCAGGACGTTGGAAATTCAACGCTTGGTGGGCCGAGCGCTCCGTGCCGTCACCGATATGCATCAAATGGGAGAGCGGACGGTCTGGATTGATTGTGATGTCATTCAAGCTGATGGTGGGACGCGCACCGCTTCGATTACAGGGGCCTTTATAGCCTTGGCTGATGCCTTTGCCACCTTAAAGTCGAAAAACCGCATTACGCAGTGTCCCCTGCTGGACTATTTAGCAGCGATTAGCGTCGGGAAAGTGGCTGGCGAGATCCGATTGGATCTGGCCTATGAGGAAGATTCGCAAGCGGATGTCGATATGAATCTCGTCATGACGGGCAACGGCCGATTGGTGGAAGTGCAGGGCACGGCCGAGCATTCCCCGTTTTCCAAACAAGACCTCGATGATTTTTTGGCATTGGGATGGCGAGGTATTCAGGATTTGATCACCATTCAAAAAGATTTGATCGGAAGTTTGAATTAATTGGATTTCTCGATGAATACCGTCATCTTGGCGACACGGAATCAGCATAAAGTTCAAGAAATTCGATCCGTGTTGGTGGATTTACCAATCCAATTGCTCTCACTTGCCGATTTTCCAGATTTACCAGAAGTGGTTGAGGATGGCGCAACGTGTCAGGAGAATGCAGTCAAAAAGGCCAAGGAAACCGCAACAAGGACAGGGCATTGGGCCTTAGCTGATGATACGGGGTTGGAAGTCACCGCTTTGGGTGGCAGACCAGGGGTCTATGCGGCACGTTATGCAGGAGAACAGGCCTCGTATACGGACAATTGCCAGAAACTGCTACAAGAGCTGAAGGATGTTCCAGCAGGGGATCAACGAGGGGCTCGCTTTCTGACCATTATGGCGTTGGCAGATCCTAAGGGCCGCACAGATGTGGTAGAGGGTGCACTTCTTGGTGAAATTTCCAAAGAGTTTTACGGGAGCCAAGGATTCGGGTATGATCCAGTGTTCTATGTCCCACATGCAGACAAGACCTTGGCCCAAATGACGCCTTCTGAAAAAAATGCATGCAGCCATCGTGGGCAGGCCTTACGATTAGCCAAACAACTACTCACACGACGACTGACACTCACACCATCAGTCGGGGCGTAGCGCAGCCCGGTAGCGCGCCTGCTTTGGGAGCAGGATGTCGGAGGTTCAAATCCTCTCGCCCCGACCAAATAATGTGTGACTTCAATGAACAATATGGCCAATGATTTGGCTGATACACCTTCAGATATTATTCCACTTCGTGCTGCAACGTTCTTCTTGTTTTCCCATGCGCCCGTAGCTCAGTTGGATAGAGCATCGGCCTTCTAAGCCGGTGGCCACAGGTTCGAATCCTGTCGGGCGCACCATTTCTGACTGACCCTGTCGAATTACTAATTCTCGCTCTCAGTCTGCACTTTTGGTAGGCTTGATCTTTTCTGGAACTCTCCGTAATCTCACTAGCCATGAAATATCTCTTCATGGTTTTCACGTTCCTGGTCTCTCTCGCAAGCAAATTCCTCAAGCATAATGGCATAAAGGCCGTGGTGGCCGAGAATTTACTGCTGAAGCAACAGCTGTTCGTCCTCACTCGATCGCGAAAACGTGCCCCTAATCTGTCATCATTCGATCGTTTCTTCCTTGGCTTGTGGTCCGCCTATCTGGATCCTCGCCGGATCAAACGGGTGGCCTTTCTTGTTCAACCGTCGACTCTTCTGAAATTTCACCAAGCTATGGTGCAGAGGAAATATCGCCTACTGTATTCTTCTCGGAACCGAAGGACGCCCGGTCCGAAAGGCCCTTCTCGTGAACTCATTGAAGTGGTGCTGGAGATGAAGCGTCGCAATCCTAACTTTGGATGCATCAAAATTGCAGAACAGCTCGCCAAAACCTTCGCGTTCCCGCTCAACAAAGATGTGGTGAGACGAATACTCACAACCTATTACCGACCAGAACGTGGCGACGGACCGTCATGGTTGTCCTTTATTGGCCATACGAAAGACAGTCTCTGGAGTATTGATTTCTTTCGCTGTGAGTCTCTTCGACTCAAATCATATTGGGTCCTTGTCGTGATGGACCAATCCACGCGTCGGATTATCGGGTTTGGAGTCCACCCAGCTGTGGCCGTAGATGGAAGAACCTTATGTCGATTATTTCTGCAGACCATAAACCGCTGCAAGCTTCCTCAATGCCTGAGCTCCGATCATGATCCTCTATTTCGGTTCCATCAGTGGCAGGCAAATTTGAGAATCCTTGGAATTCATGAGGTGAAAACGATTCCAAACGTGCCTGTGTCCCACCCGTTTATTGAACGACTGATTGGCACCATTCGCCGAGAATATTTGGATCACCTGTTATTTTGGAATAAGGCGGATCTGGAGCGGAAGTTATAGTCATTCCAAATAACTTCCATGCCATGTATACTGTTGGCCACTATGGCCTACAGTCTTGATTTGCGACAACGGGTGGTTGAATTA
>QIMB01000275.1 GCA_003233615.1 Nitrospirota bacterium | reverse complement strand
ACAACAAAGAAAGTTCAGAAAAAACAACCAGCGGAGACAGTTCATCAAGCAGTACTACGAGCACGTCGTCATCAAGTTCATCGGACTCATCAAGTTCGTCGGGCTCGTCGAATTCATCAGGATCAAGCACTGGGGCCTCGACATCCGCCAGCTCAAGCTCTTAATGCATTCATCATGATCTTGCCTGTCAGCCATTACCCGACCTATGGGTGCGAAGTCAGTAAATCTTCCAAAACCTGACTCCAGACCAAATCGGCTAATTTCACATATCCGGCCGCGGTGAGATGTAATCCATCATTCGAATAATCTGTGGCTAAGGCTTGTGTTGCAGGTTCACACGTTGGAGTAAACCAATCCACTACCGGAAAATGCTGTTCATCGGCCAGCTTTTTGATCGAGTGGTTCAGAATGACCCGCAACGCGATGGCTCGCTCCACCGCGGCGTTTACGCCTTGTCCGGCTTGACTCGTTTCACATTCATCATCTCGGCTAGAGTCAACCCGCAATGACGGAACCGTCACCGCAACAGGGGTCATTCCCTGAGCTTGTGCTTGTTCATAAAAAAACGCGAGATTGCCCATAATCGCATCAGGGGTTATTCCGCAACCTAGATCATTCGTTCCTCCAAGAATGATGACAACGTGAGGGCGAGGGGCAAGTACATCATTTTGAAATCGGACTCGCATATCCTGGGTCGTCTCACCGCACACGCCGTGGACAATCACAGAACCCTGATTTCCGAGCCTTTCTTGCAGATAGGACCCATAGGGAATGTCTTTCGGGAATGGCGAATGCAGAGTTGGCGATTGATAACCCAAGGTCAAACTATCTCCAAAACACACAATTTTCAAGGGTAGCATGTGCTCACTCATGACTCATTTTCACCATAGGTCGTCGATCAGAAGGGACCATTCTATCAAATGTTGTATTCTGAAAATGTATCCCGCTCACAAGCTTGACAGGCTCATACGGCCTCGCTACCCTCACAGTGTTTAGAAGAATTTCTAACGCTCGCCTCATCTGGCGAGCACACACATCTTATCCATAATTACCAGAGGAAAATCAATGATGAAGACCCTGTTGTCCAATCTTCCACAACCTCAACAACTGTGTATTATACTGATAACAGGGCTCTGTGCTCTGGCATTCACAGGAGAATTGGCCTTCGCGGCCAAGAAATCCTCCTTTCGTGTCGGAGTCATTGACCCCCAAGCGGTCATTGAAAAATCTAAGGCTGGCAGTCGAGCCTTAGCAGGGCTTAAAGAACATGCCCAGGCTCGAGAAACCGTGATGAAAAACGACCAAAAAGAATTAGAAAAATTACAAGAAGAACTGAGCTCGGCCTCTGCCTCCCTCGGGGACGAGGAAAAAAAGCAACGGCAAGATCGTTTCTCGAAAAAATTCCAAGACTGGCAAAAACGCGGACAAGAATTTCAAGACGAGCTTGCACAAAAACAACGAGAACTCGTCCAGGAATATATGCAGAAAATTGAAACGGCGACCAAAACTGTAGCGAAACGCCATGGGTTTGATATTGTCATCGATAAAGGAAGCAAAAGCACACTTAAAATTGTTCTCTATCATCGAGATGGCTTGGATCTCACCAATGAAGTCATCAAAGAATTTAATAAACGGTATAAATAACCATTCTTGCCAATTCGTGAACATAATCCTCTGTGAGGTATTCCCTCGCAGAGGTTTTTTTTGCTCCAAGGAGGAAGACTCCAGCTTGAATCCTAAGCCTTCAACGTCAGTCTCCGAATTCAAAAAATTAAAAGATCAGCACATTGGGCTCAGTTAAATATTTCATCTCCCATAGCCTACCAATCCCGAGAGATAATCGACGTCAGTAAGGGAATGGTCAAAAAAGCATGTCCTGAGCCTTTTCGAAGGGTCCGTCCTGTCCTGAGCCTTCGAGAAGGAAAGGCCGTAGCCTGCTAGACGTGCGGAGCGTACTCTCAGTACGTGTGCACAGCACAATGGCGACCTGCCTGCGCGAAGCCGCTCCAGCATAGGCAGGGAACGCCACTGGCAGCTTTTTCCACATTCCCCATTGTTGTGCGCGCTCTTTCACTTTTGAGACTCGTATGAACATCATTTCGTCCCACAAGTCATGCACCCTCTAATGAGCTATTTACCACAAGAATACGTACCCCTATGGTCTTGAGAAAAATGTTTCGCGATTGTAATTGAAGACCCATATGACCAAGCATCTCTTACATGAATAAGAGGAAAGCCCGTGAGCAAAATCATTTGGAGCCATTTTGAAGCGGCCCAATACTCAGATACCCCACAAAACTGGAAACTTCTTCAGAGCCGAAAAGGGAGATTTCAAGAAATCCATCCTGGCTATTTCGTAGCAAAAGACGGCTCAACCATTAGATGCCTGCCAATCGAAATGTTGGATGTTCGATTAGTCCCCTCTCCCGTGAGCACATCGTCCTAAAACAGAACAAACCCTGCTCACCTACCAACGAAATTGCCAATTAAAAAACCCTTCAAATCTGACCTCGAAGATATAAATAGTAAACGCAGCAAGAGAGGGAACAAGACAGTAAATCAATGACAAGGAATGCGTACGTAGTAAAGACTGTCTAGCGAAGAAGGAAACGTATCGTCAAATAAGTGGCTTCCCTCCCTATTGCATCTTTTACTCATCTTGCTGACAAAAAGAGCGAATGTATAAACGTTTGAGATGAGTGGTCCGCCTGAGCGGAGTAACCTCGAACAAATTGTTCCAAATCCTTGAGGAATGGAATCAAATTCTCCAGGGTTCATCTCTGCAACTTCCTGCCCTCCCTAAAGAACGTATCCATGGGTTTCATTTAGCTCAGACATCAGTTGAGAACATTCAGCGTTCCATGAGCAAGATGTATTTATCATCGAG
>QIMB01000432.1 GCA_003233615.1 Nitrospirota bacterium | reverse complement strand
TCCTGGCTGATGAGACATTTTTCACATTTCTCAGGTGCGTGAAAAAGTGGTGCAAACTGTCGTGATGTAACTTGGATTGTAAGATTGAAGGGAACACACACAAAAAAAGGCTAGAATCATGAGGAAGTATTCCCTCAAAGGATTCTAGCCTTTTTGAATCACGTGATGTGAGTAAATACTATTTGCTGACGACGAGTTGTTGCCCCACGTGGATGGTATTATCGAGCAAATTGTTCCAGTCTCGTAAATTATCGACAGACACGCCATAATCTTTTGAGAGACGATAGAGCGTTTCCCCTTTAGTCACCGTGTGGAATCCACCATTACTGACGGTCATACTCGTCAGTTCAGGTGCTGAATCCAGAAAACCATCATCACTGTCGAAATCTAAGTCAGATTCTAATTTTGCAAGATCAGAATCTTTGAAGTCGAGATCATCAAGTCCAAATTCTGAAATCGAGGGTTCGGACAGCTTCAGGTCATCGTTCAATGCCAGGCCACCAGCACGAACTCTGGAGAGTTCGTCATGGGATCGGTTCACTTGTTCACGAAGGGCTTCTACTTCGGCATTGACATCGCGATTTTGAGATTCAATGGATCCAAGTTGTCGTTGAGCATCCTGGTACTTGACGTTGAGTTCGCCTGTTCGTTTTTCTTCTTGGGCCAAGAGCCTTTGGAAATTTAAGGCTCGAGCTTTCTCGGCTTCATATTTTTCTGTGCTCACACACCCGGTTAACAGCCCTCCACATACGAACATACCGACGACGATTTTCAGATAGGAAAACCCTACAGATGGGTGGGGATCTACCTGAACTCCCCTGAGCGTTGATTGCGTCATGTTGCGCATTCCTCCTCCATTGAGTGTCATTTGCATCTTTCCTGCCGGATTTTGGCCTGAAATAAAAGGGTAGGTTGTAGAGAAGACATCTAATTTATCTTCGCTTACACAATAATTCGGAATCGGGGTAATGTCAAACTGCATCGCTGTCGATTTCGACCGCAGGCTGGCATGTTCCTGTCGCCTTCATTGACCCTCGAAAAAATGTTGTGATAATTTGTCTTTCGGTATGGTAAACGATTCCCCACAATTTTCCAATCCAGAAACATTTCAGATTGGTCACGTTTCTCTTCGGTTAGCCCGTCCCATCACGCTGCGACAGCAATGGATTGGCGATCATGAAATTTTACGTCAACTCTTGGCCTGTTGGTTGGTGATTGATGAGAAAGATTCACCACTGTCTCCACGTATCGTGGGCCAGCCTGGCGTCGGAAAGACGACCTTGGCGATGGCCGCCACTCAGGAACGACAGCAGCAGCTCTATATCTATCAATGCACGGCAGATACCCGTCCCGAAGATTTGTTAGTCTCACCCGTTATTGCAGAAAGTGGCACGATTACGTATCAAGCTTCGCCGTTAGTGACGGCCATGCTTACGGGCAACATTTGTCTGCTTGATGAGGGTAATCGGATGAACGAAAAGAGCTGGGCCTCTCTCGCGTCGTTGCTTGATCATCGGCGATTGGTTGAATCGATACTGGCTGGTATTCAAATTCAGGCGCATGACGCATTCCGATGTTGTGTGACCATGAACGAAGATGCATCGACGTATGAAGTGCCGGATTATATCTTATCCCGATTACAGCCTACCTTAAAAGTTGAGTTTCCATCCAAAGATCATGAGCTTGCGATTTTGCAATATCATTTACCCTTTGCGCCTGCAGACCTCCTGAACCTTACCATTGATTTTCTCCAAAAAGCGCATCAGCTTGATCTCTCGTTCTCAGTTCGTGATGGTATTCATATGGTTCAATATGCGCTGAAGCGGATGGCGCAAGATCCTCAGCATCCGTTGGCGCGTGATGCAGCATGGCGCGAGGCATTAGTAAAAGTGTTGGGTGATGAAGCGATGGATTTGGATGCCTTAGCTCAGCGCCGCTCTCAAGCCTTAGGCGGCCAAGGACTGCCAAAAGGACTGGGAGATTTCTTTTTTGAAGAAGATTCACCTCTACATCCTGATCATTAGGCAATCGTGTAGGTTAGGATGATTCTTCGTATCTATTCAGCACGATATAGTCAGTCTGAGTGCAACGAAGAATCTGTGCCCAGCCAGCTGCCCTTATGCCTGTCCTGAGCTCAGTCGAAGGGGTGAAGCGAGATGCTTCGCCGAGCTTGCCCTGAGCACAGTCGAAGAGTCTCACAATCTGAAGGGGGCACTGTTCATGGAGCACACGGTACAGTAAGGAGAAGGTCCGGTGTAGATACATGAGGCTTGCCATGCTGAAACGTTACGATTCTTCCTAAACATTCGATTTCATTTCACACGCGTATTCAGTAGGCTTTCAGAGAATCACCCAATGTCTTTGACCACGTCGCCACACGATAGCATCTTTACCCTCTCTCCTAACATTCAGGTAGTGCCTATTGTCCATGGAAGCGGGGATATCGCCCAGACTGTTCGAGACCTTATCGTGTCACGGGCAATCGATTGTTTAGCCGTTCCGCTTCCCCCATCGGTTGAGCCCTTGGTGGAAGAAGGTGTTGCAAGCCTTCCAACTATCAGTATCGTTGTCTGTCCCGAACGTCATGAAGACGAAGGCGCTGGTTGTTCGTATATTCCAATTGACCCTTGTCAGGCAGTGATCATGGGCATACGGGTTGCGATGGGAGAAAACATTGATCGTGCCTATGTAGATCGCGAAGTGGCATGCTTCCAGGCAACGCCTTGGGTAGGCCCTGATCCATACGTGCTCAAGTCAGTACCACTCAGCAGCTTTGCGGCAGCCTTCGCCAGAACCGGAGAGCCAGCGTCAGGCCCGCATAGCATGGATGGCGTTTCGCCTTCATGAATTGGAATTAGACTATCGGAACATTGCCTGCCTGTGTCCACTCACGGATTGGCCATGGGTTCGGCAAGCCTATCGTGATCGGATGTCCTATGTGGCTCCAGAGCAACCAACAGCACGACCCGTGTTGTGGAACGTGGCGTCCACGTCGCTCTATTTTGTATTAGGGGAATTGCCCTTCGTGACACAACTGTATG
>QIMB01000308.1 GCA_003233615.1 Nitrospirota bacterium | reverse complement strand
CACGACGATTCATGAACGAACTCAGAACATCGGCTGACTCACTCACTCTTGCCTCGGAGTTCAGACTCATTTAAGGATTGGAAAATACTGATACCTGGGTCCTAACACCGGGGGTTCACGCTATGTGCCTTGGATCGACAGTTGATAAATATTCAGGAGTGGACCATGTTCCAAATAGCCATGGCCCAGAACATTCGTTATCAGATCACCTGATTCTTCCTCACTCAGCCTGGCAAATCTGTGTATTTACGCTTCCGAAACAACATGTGGTGTAGAAGACTCAGGATACGAAACCCGATATGTACAGAGGCCATCTAATTAAAGCTAGGAGAAGAGAAAATTACAATCGGCCGAGGGCGTCGCCGATCCAAACTGCAGAGAGACCGAGGACTACATGAAGCAGAATGTTGACGGATGTTTTGAAGAATTCACCGTCCTTTAAGAGTGCAAAAGATTCAAACCCGAAGGTGGAATAGGTGGTGAATCCACCTAGAACTCCGATGAAGAGAAAGATGCGGATATCCGGTCCTAGCAGATGCCGGGTTTCAGACAAGCCATGGAGTAGGCCGATGAGGACGCATCCGAGGATGTTGACTGTGAGTGTCCCAATCGGAAAGCCTAATGCCGGGCTGAATCGATTCACAGCCCCTGCCATGACGAAGCGGCCGATGGAACCCAGAAATCCGCCTAAGCCGACCAAAAGTAGTTGTGGTAATCCGTATGGTGTCATAACCGCAAGCCGTGTTCTTCAAGCCAGGGAATGTTGAACAAAGCCGCCAGTGGCGTTCTCGCCATTTTGTCGTGTTCACGTACTAAGAGTACGCTCCGCGCCTCAAAAAGGCTGTGGCCTTTCCTTCGGCAAAGCTCAGGACAGGACGAACGTTTTTGACCATTCCCTTGGCTGTTGACGTCGATCACACCTTGGGCATGTACGAGTTATGCGAATGATAGTATTCAACAGCCCTACCCAGTAAAAAGTGAGATAGTGAGAAGTACAGTAGATTGTCCAGATTTCTGGATGAGAATGCAAGCTGATGAGTGAAGGAGATAATATCAATTTTATCAAGCCGAAGAATTTCGTTTCGATGGCGAGGATGTTTTTCTGGATGTGGGTTGAAGACGATTCGTAGCGGGTAGTGGTTTTTGAGCTTTGTCAGCCCACAGTGCGATGCCGCCGAGTAAGCCAGCGACATTTGAGATAATGGTGACATTTGATGGCAGTGTCATCGTCACTTTTTTCCCATTGCCGCCGCCTAGATAGAGACGGTCATAATTCATGACGCGATCAAGTGTTTCAATGGCTTGACTCAAGCGTTGGTTCCATTTCTTTTTCCCCACCTTTTTGAGTGCGGCAGCTCCTAAGTCGTCCTCATAGGTTTTCCCTTTTCGAAAAGGATGGTGGGCAATTTCTAAATTCGGTACAAGGGTGCCGTTCACAAACAACGCTGTTCCGAACCCCGTACCTAACGTAATGACGAGTTCGATGCCTTTTCCCTTAATAGCTCCAAACCCTTGGACATCGGCGTCATTGGCCGCTCGGACTGGTTTTTTCAATTGGCGAACAAGTTCTCTGACTAGATGAATCCCTGGCCATGATTGATCAAGATTTGGTGCGGTTTTTACCCGTCCTTGCTGAATGACTCCAGGGAACCCTACAGACACTCGATCAAATTTCCCTATTCCTTTGACGAGTTCGGCAATTCCTGCGAGTACGGCTTTTGGTGTGGACGGTTGGGGTGTGGCGATCCGAATGCGTTCACCGATTGGTTGGCCAGTCGGACTGAGGAGAATCCCTTTGATTCCCGACCCCCCAATATCAAGAGCGAGCGTAATGGGTTGCGCTATTGGGATGATGTGTTTTTTCGGCAATGCCATAGGTAAATCTTCTTATCGATGATTCTCAGTTTTTCCTTGTCGACTGTTATACACCTCTCCACCCTGTTCGACATAATTCTGTAAGACTTGAGCCGCTTTGAGCCGTTGTAGATCGAGTGTGACAGAAATCCCTCGCTGCTCAAGAGCTGTCGTCCATTTTTCGGGTTTTGGCCCTTCATCAAATCCAATAGCTTCGGCATCACTCCCTCTTGCTCCACAGACCAATTGACGAACACCTGACCAGCAAATGGCTCCAAGGCACATCGCACAGGGCTCACAACTGGTGACAAGTTCGTATTGCGGCAAGTCAGTAGCGCCTAAATCATGCGATCCCAGTATCTGCTGAGCCATCATGATGGCTACCATTTCGGCATGGGCGATGGAGCTGTGCGACGAGAGAACAAGATTGACGCCAGGGGCAACGAATTGATGAGTATCCGCTCGAAATATGCCAGCCCCGAACGGACCACCCGTCCCCTGTTCAATATTGCGTTGGGCTAGCGAGGTGATCAGGTCCATGCGTGCTTCACGCGTGGGGAATGTGGTGGGCTGTCGTTGAAGGAAATTGGTTATCCACTGAGGCAACTCAAGCTGAAATTGAGGAAAGACGTTCGGGCTGCTGTCCATGAAGATGTTGATGACTTAGGTGTAGATAAGGAGTCAGGTGTTGCTGCCGAAATGAAAATGCATATTGAGGACAATCATGTTTTGATGAACGTGAAACACGTGTTACCTTTACCAGAAATTGTAACATCAGGAATGATGTATGAAAAGATTCTTGGAGAAGCTATGTCAAATCAATGGGAACATCAGGTCATCATTATAACTGGAGCGTCTGCGGGTATCGGGAAGGCGCTAGCATATGCCTTAGCTCCGTATTTTCCCAAGTTGGTATTAGTTTCCAGGGATCAGACACAGTTGGAACACGTGGCTGAACACTGTGAGCGTTTGGGAGCAATGACTCTGGTCGTACCCACGGATGTGGCTGATCCTCAGGCCTGTGCAAACATGATTCAGT
>QIMB01000122.1 GCA_003233615.1 Nitrospirota bacterium | reverse complement strand
GAGAAGGCTCAACAGGTTTCCCCTCCCACTCCATCAGATTCACAAATATTTCCGCTTGCTCGATAGCATCATCAAGTGCATGGTGAGAATGTTCACGATGGGGCCGAAGACAATGTTCAAGGTTAGATCGCCCTGATAATGCGACCGGCAACCTCCCCTTGACCGCATATGCTGTTTTAATGTCAAAGCAGCTAGAGTGATTGAAAGGCGAACCATCTGAGGCAAAGCGAACGAAATACCAATATAACCACGTCCAATCAAAGCTGAGAGGGTAAGCTACAAGCACTGGCCTGTAAGGACCTGCAATATTTCGAACCCATTGGCTGGCCTCAGTCATGGCACCTACAGGGTCCTTCCCTTCGCGACAAAGACGATCACGATCCAGCTGATTTATACGTAGCGCTTCAGACTCAAAGGAATCAGAAATTGGCTTTAATTCAGAATAGTACGTTTGATCAAGCTTCTCAGGATGTTCAAATTTCTGCCCATCAAATCGACCAGCGTAAACCAAGGCAAACGAAAGAAGAGAATAGGGCCCGGGGATGGGGCCATCCGTTTCAACATCAGCAGAAAAATAGATGTCAATACTTTCTTCCTGAACCCGGGAGCGTCCAGATAGAGAAATTTCGTCCCAGATGACCGTTTCCTTTTGAGAAGTTTCTTCCATAAAAGCAGATCCTAACAAGCTAAAATTTTGGAGTCCAGCATTAACACTGGACAGCTAAGTTACTCGAAGGGAGAAAGAAATTTAGCATTAGGAAAACAGTAGCATACTTTTTTTGACCGAAAAGTCTTGTCAGTAATAAAGAAAATTTGCTCCTCCTCAAAAGCCCTGTAATCCTCATGTTTTTCAACTGAATGGGTTTTTAACCACTGTTACCAGATTTGTTTACCCATTAACTGTTAAGGGTTAACACTCCCCCTTTTTCCTCTGCGCGTTTTTCCCTTTTTAAACTCCTGATTTTTTGGGTTTTCAATCAGAAATTCCTGGCCACACGTTGTGGCGTTGATATTGCTGTTACCTGTATTCAGGTATATGAAACTTCATGTTTGGGGCAAAAGACGACAGAACACCTTGTATTCATGGGTGGCATAATTCCACACATTTTTTCTTGCAGAAATTTGCAAGCAGTACATAATCAACAAATATTCCATATCGCGTTTATTAAGGGAGGTCTCACAATGAACAGGGTATTTCACTTTTCCTTTTATCCTCAACAAATGGTTATGGCATTTCTCGTCACCGGTTTTCTTTTCTTTTCCCTTGCCTCTTCTCAGGTCTTTGCAGCTGACTCTCAAGAGGCCGAGACGATCATTGCAATCGTTTGTTCGACTTGCCATAAATTTGAGGGGAAAGAAGAAAGCCGGTTTAATTTGAAGGCTCCAGATCTCATGTGGGGTGGAAGCAAATACCAACGGGATTGGCTGATCCGTTGGCTGACCGGCAAAGAGCCGATGCTGTATGCAAAGAGTTATCGATGGGATCAGGGAGATGGCCCGGCTACCCACATGACGGTGACGGAAGAACAAGCTAAGGGTATTGCGGATTATTTTGAAAAGCATTTGATCGACTCACGCGTAACCGTGGGAGCCTTTGATATCAGTAAAGTTACGAAAAAAGACCTGGGGGATGGAGCTTTCATCTTTAAGGAACATGCATGCATCGGTTGCCACACGATTGAAGTGAATGGTCAACTTGTGGGTGGACCACAAAGCACCAATTTAGCTGATTCAGGAAATCGTTATAATGCCGATTGGTTGTTTCGATTCGGAATTAACCCTCAAGACTATACGCCGCATAGCGGGGAGTTTTTAGCTGATGCCACTGAACCTCAACTTCGGAGTGTGATCGGATATTTGATGACGCTGGGAGTCAAGGATTTTCAATACTATGAACCCTGGACCAGTCCGGAGTTTGCTCAAGTCAGTGTGGATCGTGGCGCTGTTGTCTATAAAGAATATTGCTCGCAATGTCATGGCGCAGAAGGGAAAGGTGATGGCCAGGCGGCTTCGGGGTTGAGTCCCAAGCCAGCCGTCCACGCCAATATCCCCTTTGAAAAATTGCCCATGGATTATCTCTACAATGTGATTTATCACGGCGGGCGAAGTGTGGGGAAATCAACGAGCATGCCGTACTGGGGCCTGACCATCGGCCAACAGGGTGTGGCTGATGTCATCGTGTATCTGAAGGTGACGTTTAAGGGATCGCCGGAAACGGCTGCAACAGCAGCAGGGGGTGGTCCATCTGGTATTTGCCCTCAACCCCGCAAAATCAAACGAGCCCCAGGGAAGTTCCGAACAATGACAAATCCCTTACCCGAAAATGCGGCCAACATTAAAGCTGGCGAAACATTGTTCCAACAAACAGCACTCCCCTTGGCATGCATGAATTGTCACGGGGTCAAAGGTGATGGGCAGGGCCTTATGGGCGCAGCGTTGAATCCGCGTCCACGGAACTTCATGTGTGGTGACACGATGAAAGATATTTCCGATGGTCAAATGTATTGGATCATTAAAAAAGGATCACCAGGAACGGGCATGATGGCGTTTCCTGGAATGCCTGATAATAAGATTTGGCAACTCATCCAGTATATCCGAACATTGGCAAAATGAAGATCCCTTCTTCTATAATAGGTGGCATATGGCATTCTTGAATTCTGACGGATTGACTCGCAGACGGTTTCTCCAAACAAGCCTCATCGTGGGAGGGCTGAGTGCTCTTGGACAGCAAGTTGCCCGAGCTACCTCTTCTGAAAGTATAGAGCTTCCATTCAGTCGCGGGCATCGACCTCTTGTCGCTTTTCCCGAAAAGCGACCGCTCATGGTCATGACCACGAGACCACCGCAGCTGGAGACACCCTTTCATATTTTTAATGAAGATATTTTTACTCCTAACGACGCATTCTTTGTGCGCTGGCATTTAGCGAATATTCCCACCACCATTGATTTGCAGACCTTTCGCTTAACCATTCGGGGACGAGTCAGGCATCCTTCATCTTTCAGCATTCATGATTTACAGCAAAATTTCGAGCCTGTGGAGATTGCGGCGGTCTGCCAATGTGGGGGAAATAGTCGAGGATTTTCTGAACCACAAGTCGCTGGGGGGCAGTGGGGACATGGAGCGATGGGGAATGCCCGATGGACAGGAGTGCGGCTTCGAGATTTGTTAGAGAAAGCCGGGATTGAAAATGATGCCAAGCATGTTCGGTTCGATGGATTAGATCGGCCCGTTGCCGATGCCACCCCGGATTTTTTGAAATCGCTACCCATCCATGATGCCTTAGTCGACCATGTGCTCGTGGCCTATGCCATGAATGGGGAAGCCCTTCCATTTTTAAACGGGTTTCCTCTGCGGTTGGTCGTTCCAGGATGGTATGCGACATATTGGGTCAAGATGCTGAACGATATCGAAGTTCTCAACGAAGAAGATCGCAATTTCTGGATGAATCCGGCGTATCGGATTCCGGACAACGCATGTGGATGCCTGGAACCAGGTCAGAAACCGACACGTACGGTTCCGATGTCCACCATGCCGGTTCGTTCATTTATTACGAATGTGAGTGATGGAGCCAAAATATCTGCGGGTCGACATACTTTGGTGAAAGGGATTGCATTTGATCAAGGCTATGGCATTGATCAAGTCTTCTTTTCTGTGGATGGCGGGCGACACTGGGACTCGACTCAAGTAGGGAAAGATTATGGAGATTTCAGTTTTCGTCCCTGGCAAATCAAGGTCTCGTTGAAACCTGGTCGGTCTTTTCAATTTCAGTCGTTAGCCATTAACCGCATTGGCGAATCCCAACAACTTCATGCTCAATGGAATCCAAACGGATATTTGCGCAATGC
>QIMB01000181.1 GCA_003233615.1 Nitrospirota bacterium | reverse complement strand
TGAATATATGATACGACTACTCCTGAAGTCGTTTCAAGAGGTGATGCTGGCGCAAGTAGTTGAAAGAACAGCAAAAACCAGACAACTACCCTATGAACGCAAAATCCGGTTGGATTAATGGCTACGCTGCCTTTTTGGATAGTTTTTTAAGCAGCAGCCCCGGAAGGTGAGGTATTTTAAACACCTCCGTCATTCTTTTTGGATATTGTTGCACTGATTTCTGCGCATCAGCATATACGTTGCGCACTTGGTCGATATTGATTTGGGCAAAACGCTCAACAAGACCCTCTTTGCCGTTCAAGAGGATTTCCATGTACTGATGGTTGTCCATGTTTTTGACCAAGGGTGTTTGCGCCATCATGGTTTTCAATGTTTTCGTTAACGCGTGGTTCCCGCTTCGTTTCCGGTCGGTGCGTTTCAAGTCTCTAAAGAACTGCTCCATGATATTGTTAGTGCGTTGGGGTTGTAGGTTAATGGTCCCTGTCTGCGTGGTGACCTCAATTGGATCGGCGAATAACTTCTCCCAGTATTTGTCGATCTGCTTGACCATGTTCCGGTAAGCGATCGTCGTTGCCGCCAACTCATTGATCACTTCCGAGTGACGAAACTCAGAGACACGTTCTTTTATGGTAGCGATATCAGAATCTCCCTCATCATTTAGTCCATTATTACTATCAGGTTGCGCAATTCTCATCGCCTCTCGCAATTGATCGAATAGCCTGACTTTCTCCTGCATTCTCAGCACCGTACTGTCGAGTGCCTGGTCTGTCAGTGTCTTGCTTATTGGCATCAGAGGTAGCAAGGAAGCGCTCTGGCTCATTTCCTGTTTGAGTTCTTTCAGAGTCGGATAGGCTTCCCTCAGTCGCCGATAAAAATAAAGATGCGATCTATCGAATGGAAACCCAAAACCATGAGATTCATGTCTGGCCTCCATCACCCAAATGATGATGAGATAAGCTGTCACCAACGGTGTCAGTGGCGTTGTTGCCTCATGTAATGGCTTACTTTCCAAGTAACGATGAAGACGGTCCAAGGTGTCTGGGTCTGCATCAATAGCCTTTTTAAGTTGCTTTGCCATCTTTCGTAAATGGCTGCGTATAGCGTGTCTCTTCAGATGCCTGCGTACTGTGCTCTGTTCGTGGCCAAAGAGATCTTTCCCGATGTCTTTGAGAAAGTGAAAATGACAGATGTAATCCGGTACTTTTGGAAAGACCTTATTAACGGCATTCAAAATCGCAGCTCCCATGTCGTGAACCATAGCAATCGGCTCGCCATAGGCTTGCTTGATTGTTTGTAGAAAAGGTATCAGTTGGTCGGCGTTTTCCGATGGAAGCTTGACGTTATCCAGCACGATCTTGGAAAGTTCGTCAATTGAGGTTATGAGGTGGGGACTGTCACCCTCGCAAGTTCCATCCAAGTGCAAAATATAGCCGCCTCGTGAAGTCATGAACTGCTTGAATTTTTCTTGACTCTCCATATGGGCCAGTGCCAGGTAGACAATAAACCGACGGCCAAGATAATCAATCTCTCGTAGAGAAATGTTAATGTTTTTCTCACTTAATTCACGCTGAATCTCTTTTCCATTGTGAGCACGTAAAAACAGGGCTTGACCAACATGTACCATGACATCAAAACAAAATTTTCCATTGGGAGGCGCGATGGATTGTAGTTCTTCACTGCCGTAGCGCTTTTGGCAAAGAGAACAGGTGAGCTGAGTAATATGTGCATGAAATTCTCCAATGGTCAGTGATGCGAGCGAACGGGAGTATGTTTTCAGCACGGTGAGCCCTCTGCCACAGGTACACACAGAACGTGTCGGTCTGAAGTAGAGCGTGGGCCGATGAGGGAATAAGTTTCTTGGAGATAACTGGGAGACAACATGATTCATATAACTGTGCAACAATTTTACGACGGAAAACCCACTGTTTTTTTTAGATCCAGATGCATGCATAGTTGCTTGAGCTGAGAGGATGTCAAGACAATATCCTTCGCCGCGAGTCGAGACAGTAGAGCCCTCTGATCAATGTACGACTGATTGCCGCGGATAATTTCAGCCAACACCTCAACCACAATTCCGTCCGGTAATCGTTTCTGCGAACCCTCCAGACGCTCTACACGCTGCTTTTGTGCTGTGTCGGAATGAATACTGAGATAGAGAAAAACTCCTTTAAACTTCTCTCTGGTGATTTTATCGCAACGAACCAACTCCAGTAAGGTATTATGCACACGAAGGTGTAGTTGCTTCTCCAATTCTTCATGTGTTCTCCCTGCGGTCGATTGCTCAATCAAATGGATCACTGTTTTTTTTAAACTCCCAAAACGGGAAAAACCAACCCCTCCGTAAAACCACAGACCCTGAGAATCAAAATGGGCGACATAAGACAATGTGTAATAACATCCAAGGTGCGAATAGCTAGACAGGTAATCCAGATCTCGCAACCGACGAAAGACGCTCATGCGCGAAGTGGTGTCCAACAATTTGTACAGCTCCGACAACTGTGCTATTACCGCCTTCTTGAAAAAGGCAGACAGAGCTTTTAATGCATTGGGCCTGGTAAGCATAGTAGTTCACCTCTTGGTACGATTAGGATGATTTTGTCCTAATTGTACCAAGAGAGTGTAACTCATTTCCAACAATTGAGCAATTATTAATCAGTTGGGCAGGTATTTAAGGAGATTTCTCTATTATTTATACAATTGCAGGGATACAATCAGGACAAACTTAGAAGAATATTTGCTTAATAATCATAGTGTTACATGAATCCAACCGGATTTTGCGTTCATAGGGTTTTTCCACTTCTTTTTATTTGTAAAGATTTTATTCTCATCTTTTTCAAGCAGCAGGAGTGGTGTATTCGGCAATTTTTGAGTTTTCATGTATTCCAATGCTTCTGGAATAAGGTGAT
>QIMB01000384.1 GCA_003233615.1 Nitrospirota bacterium | reverse complement strand
AAATCATCTTGTTGGATCTGAAGCTGCCAAAAATTGACGGGTTAGAAGTCTTACGACGGTTGCGTGCAGATGACCGGACAAAATTTTTGCCAGTCGTGGTGCTGACATCGTCGAAAGAAGAACAGGATATCGTCAAGAGCTATCAATTAGGTGCTAACAGCTATGTGCGAAAACCAGTAGATTTTCAGGAGTTTTCACAGGCTGTACAAAACCTCGGACTCTATTGGCTTATTTTGAATGAGTCGGCTCCAGAAAGAGTGCCGGTTTAGGAATCAATGATGTTGGCTAGGAATTATGACAGTCTGGCAGATCAGTTCCTTGAGAAGGCCATGATTGAATGATGCTCTGTCAGTAGTTCCCACAGTCCGTCAAAATTTTGAGGGCAGGATCACATTGGACGATTTTTCTGGCACAACGGTATTTTTGGGCTGGTTCTCCTCCACTCTCGACAATCTTTGACGATTTCGTTTTCTTCACAGACATGTAGCCAGTTCTTTGGACGTCGTGTTGTTCTAGGCACATCCTTTGCTGCATTGAGCAGGTAACGCTCATGCTCACAATAAGGAGGGATGCTATGAGACGACTCCTGAGATTGGAAGCCTCTGAACCCGTTCCCCACGCTGAATCTCGACGGACTCCAAAACGTAAAAATTTGTTTAATGGTATTCGATTGAGTTTGCCAAAAATGCGCAAAGGCAACGGCTGCGGAATTGGACAATGCGCAGAATGTGGTGGAGACGTGAAGGTCTTTGTGTCACCTCGTCGTAATCCACATTCCAGTAAACTTGGTCGTGCTGTTTCAATGAAAGATCATGATCTGTGTCGCCGGTGTTGGAGACTTCTGATGCATAAACAACGTCAAGCCGGGATCGTGATTCTGCCGTTGTCCATGTTTATTGGAGGCAGCAAGTTGCATCCTCGGTTACTCATCCTGAAACCCACTTTGTCGTCGAGAGAAGCTTCTTAACCCATTTTGTTGGTCAAGTGAGTTTTAGGCTAGTTTGCTCAATCCCCACTGGATCCTAACACTAGCTTTAGTGAGTGATTGAGGGAGGCATCGTTTTTTCATCAACAAACTTCGCAGCACGCATAGTGTTTTGATACACGATCTTGAGTATCATATTGCCAAACTGACGACGCATGACTGTCAAGAGAACTTGCCCATTCTCATAGCCTACCTGTAGTTCTTTAAGTTGGTTTGCGAGAAATGCGTTCATTGTTTCGTCCGTGTAATCATGGGTGAGGCGATAGCTATTTCCCAAAATCCTTCTGTATGTTGGCCCATGTCGATCGTTATCTTCGAAAGCCGAAGGTCTTCGGTGGATTCGGCCCCATGTGTCGTAGCATTGGGGTCATAGGTAAGCCGCACATAGCGATTTTTTTGAGATAGTTCGTAGATACATTCATGGGATGTCGAGCAATTCGTGAGTGCATGGACCTCCTGCGGGGTCATACCGAATTTCAGTTCTCGAAATCCGTCAATGGGTTCGGCTCCGTATGCAGGAAGACAGAGTACAAACATAATACATGAAAGATGAAGACACGAGGAGATGAGAAGATTGCAGAAGGGAAAACGATGCATGAGGGAGACTTCCTTCCATGACCATAGGGGAAAGTATGCCTGCGACAAGCGGCAGGGTGTTGGCAGCATATACGAAACGTATGTTTCCGCAAAAAATACGTCTCTACGATCACCATATCAGATCGCGTGAGGTGAATGCGATTTGAGAAGAAGTACGGCAGAATCCGAGTGGATGGCTGATCTCCTTTGCAAAGGTGGCTTTTGATCCATTCATGCATTGGAGACTTTACGGTTGTGCGATTGAGTGTCATGACAAGTAGCTCTCGTGCTTCTTTATCGACGAGACTCATGACGATATGCCATGATGGATTGCACGATTGAAGCTATGACATCTATACACTAGTCAGCTGAGAGGAGATCGAGAATGTTGCCAGCCAAAGGTTATGCGGCTCAGCAAGTAGGGGAGGCCCTTGCACCCTTTACTTTCGAACGGCGAGAGGTGCGGCGAGAGGTGGGTCCGAAGGATATGCTTATTCAGATTCAATATTGCGGGGTGTGCCATTCGGATATTCATCAAGCTCGAGATGAATGGGGCGGCTCTCTCTTTCCGATGGTGCCGGGCCATGAGATTGTAGGCACGGTGAAGCGGATAGGGGCAGAGGTCGAGAAATTTCAGGTTGGTGATTCAGTTGGCGTGGGGTGCTTTGTGGACTCATGCGGGACTTGTGGGTCCTGTGTGAAAGGACTTGAGCAATATTGTGAAATCGGGATGACGTTTACGTACAACGGAAAAGATAAAGAGGGACAGCCGACGTATGGGGGGTATTCAAATCATATTGTTGTGGATGAACATTATGTCCTGAGCATTCCGGGTGGGCTTTCGCTTGAGGGTGTGGCTCCGCTGCTCTGTGCAGGAATTACCACCTATTCCCCATTACGACAATGGGGTGTGGGCAAGGGACATACGTTGGCTGTGGTGGGACTTGGAGGGTTGGGGCATATGGCCGTGAAAATTGGCCGAGCGTTAGGAGCGGAAGTCACCGTCTTGAGTCGTTCTGATCGTAAACGAGAAGATGCTGAGCGGCTGGGGGCCAGTGACTTTGCCTCAACTTCCCAAGCAGGGACTTTTACTCGATTAGCCCGAACATTTGATTTCGTCATTGATACGGTTTCCGCTCCTCATGATGTAAATGCGCATCTGGATTTATTGAAAACTGATGGGACGTATATCCTTGTAGGGGCTTCACCGGAGTCTATTCCTGTGGATGCCTTTTCCCTGATTTTTCGGCGGCGGCGCTTGGTGGGATCGTTGATTGGCGGCATTCGAGAAACACAAGAAATGCTTGATTTCTGTGGTGAACATGGTTTGACCTCAGACGTAGAAGTCATTCCCATCTCTCAGATCAACGAGGCCTATGAACGGGTGATTCAAGGAGATGTGCGGTTTCGATTCGTGATCGACATGGCCTCATTGAGCAATTAAATCTGATTTTCCTCAACTAGGCGGACATAGCGGTTCTGCCACTGGCTTGTGCCGCGCTAGGTATCAACGAAGGTATTTGGCGGGCCACAATTGGCCATGACTCATCAGAAGTCAACGCCCCTCGAAAGCATCGTCACGGTGTAGATTCATTACAATTGAAACTCCATTCCAGCAAACACACTTAGCGGCCAAGAGGGGAAAAATACTTGGGTGCCGGTTGGTGAGGCGTTGTTGCCTCCTCCCGCAAGAACCGATCCAGCGTAATTTTGATTCGTGAGGTTGCGACCTTCCAGGAAAATCTGTAACTGATCGGTAAATCGCCACCCGGTCTTGAGATTGACAACAAAAAATGCCGGGTTTTTGACGGTATTTTGAAAATCGATGAAATAGCCGAACGGAGACCATTGAACATTGGGTGCGAGCCAAAAACCTTCGGGATGCTCGTAGCGCAGCTCGCCGCTGAGCCAATGTTCAGGAACCCCTGGAATAGTGTTCCCAGATTTTGCATCCACTACATTTCTGCCTCCACTGAACTTGAACTCATCATCTAAGAATTTGTAACGTGACCATGTATAAGATGAGCGAAATGTGAGTTGGTCAGGCGATTGTGCCATTAAGTCTGTGAATACATTGCGCATGAATACCAACGTGCCTCCGACCTCCACACCGGTATGTCGAGTTTTATTTGCGTTTGCAAATGTCGGGACTTCCCCAACACCCGGGACGGTGAGTTCTGTGACTAAATGTTCGTTCCGTAGTTCCAAATCAAAAGCCGTGATGTCCCAGATGAAGAGCCCTTCCCAAGCCTTTCCACGATAGCCAATTTCAAATTGCCACCCACGTTGGGCATCTAGGTCAATAAAAGCTTGATTGGGCGGCACGCCGTTGACATCAAGAGCCTGAATCAACTGAATATTGATAGGGGGTTCATATACACGACTGACATTTCCGAATACCTGTGAGGTGGAGGTGAGCTTATAGAGTATGCCGACTTTTGGAGAGAGTGCGCTGAACGTTCGCGTGGCAGTGAGGGTTTGGGCAGCAACATCCGGGGGAGAGAAGTTCGTTACCGTTCCTTCTCGGCGAGAATGGACCAAACGCCCACCGGCAATAAGGCTCAGGCGAGGGTCAACCTCCAGTTGACCTTCAAGATACGCGCCCAAGTTGATGGTCTGAGTAAACCGTTGTTGTAACTGTGGGCCGCGATTGCCAAAGTCATTGACAAAGACGCGTGTGCGGGACTCGCCAAAACGCGGAGAAAAACCAACGCGAAGAGCGGCTGGAAACATCCCGACATGGCCACTGAGGTCATAGCGGATTTCGGCGCCATAATCCTGGTTGATAATCAAGAACTTCTGTGCACGCGAAACATCGTGTAACCAATATTGGTAAAACGGGGAAATAGATACCTGGTGTCCTGTCAGAAATTCGTTTGTATAGGACAGCCCAACATAATGAAGTTGCGTGTACTCGGCATGTCTGCAGTCTTCGGCTTTGATGCATGTTAAAGGGTTGACGACGATGTCGGGTTCGGCGCCAGCTTGTTTCGGATTGTTCTCAAATTGGGCTTTAGTCAAGGCTCCCGGGTTATCTGTTGCAATAGAGGTGTTAGCGACAAAGAGTTGCAGGTGTTGGCGTTCGCCTATTTGAAGGGTGAGGTTCGTCAAGAGGCGGATAGAATCATGTTGATTGTTCGTTCGATAACCATGCTGCCCATTCGCACTCAAACTGACATAATATTCGGCGAAAGCGGTTTCCCCGGCAAAGGAAAAGGGATCCAAGAGGGCGCCCGAGGAAATTTGCGTGTTATAGAAATCGTAACTTCCTCCAGTGGCTTTCAACAACTTGTGATTCCCCGTGGTCTTGCCACGGGGATCTTATTTCCTAACAATAGGAGGGTGGGCAAAAGCACTGTTCAGAAAGCTAGTCACTGTGCCTGGCAGATTCACTATCATATTGTCTTTCCAGTGAAATATCGGAAGGCCTTATTGGCGGATGATGTGGTAGAGATTATTTCGGAGGTAACGCGAGGCCTTGCCGAGCGTTACGATATGGAGTTTGAGCGGCTGGGCTGTGACCGGAATCACATCCATCTGCTGTGTTCCGCTCATCCAAAGATTGCTCCGGGACAAATTGTTCGAGTGTTCAAGAGTATCACGGCGCGCGAATTGTTTCGACGGAAACCGGCATTGAAGAAAGAGCTGTGGGGTGGGGAATTTTGGTCCGATGGCTACTATGTGGGGACCGTGGGTGAGGGCGGGAATTGGGGTATTGTCGAACAGTATGTGCAAAAGCAAGGTAAGCCGCGAGAAGAACTGCGACAGCTCACGCTCTTCTAATACCCCGTGGTCTTGCCACGGGGATATTTATT
>QIMB01000389.1 GCA_003233615.1 Nitrospirota bacterium | reverse complement strand
CGTTTGATCCAAAAACTTCAATATGTGTGACTCGCTTTGTCCTCACGCGAGCGATATCCAAATGACAGGAAAGGCCTGAACGTGTCGTGAGTGTGATGTTTGCATGTGTTTCTGGTGCGTGGGGAGAGGAACGCATTATGGTGGCCGCCACCGTGAGGGGCTCATCCGGTATCATCAGGCGAACCCAGTCCAGCAGATGAATTCCGAATTCCAGGAGGACTCCGAGGTCGCTTTCTTTGCTTCCGGGAATCTCCAGCCGTTCTTCCAAGTGCATCGTTCCGTGTAATGATAGCAAGGCCCCGAGGCTTGAGCTCATGTCTCGGACTTTTCGAATGACTGGTTCGTATCGCAGTGTGTGACCGGTCATAAGGGGTACGCCAGCTTGGGTTGCTGCGTCGACGAGGTTTTCCCCTTTCCTGCAGTTTAACGCGAGCGGTTTTTCTATGAGTACAGCTTTTCGGTGTGCGATGGCGTCTAAGCCAATTTGGCTATTCAAGGCGGCAGGAGCCACTACCAGCACTGCTTGAATCGCGGGGTCGGCGATAAGGTCTCGGTAGTCCGGGAAAAAACGGACGCAGTGGGACTTGGCTTGTCGACGGCCTTCGTCTATGTGCTGTCGACTAATTGCGATTAGCTTGCCACCGGTTTCTTCTTCGATTAAATGACGAAGATACCGACTGCCATGGCGTCCGAGTCCAATGAGCCCTACAGGTATAGGTTTCTGCAACGTAGGTTCCTATATGTGTTTATCCTATTCATGGTGAAGCCGTGTAAAGTTATTCTATTCGAATGAAACATACTGGATCGCCTACCAAGGCCGTCGGATAGGTCGCTTCTTCTATGTGGTAGGGTTGTTGGTGGGTGTCGCACCAATGTTCAACCCAGGGAAGTTCTTCTACTGAAGTAGTGATCCATCCTGGCTTGGTTAATTTGGCCATACAATTTGCGAATAATCGAATGCCTGTTTCCCGTTCTGTTGAAAAGGCTGCTGTGTCAAAGGCTAGAGGGTCGGCACGGCCGTAAGAAAACAAGACTGACAAATTGGGGAATTCCTCTGGGTCATTCAAGACACTGACGATCCAGAGATGATCAAAAACGCCTATAGCGGATTCTGCTGAACCGCAAAAAAATTGCATTTCAGTGTCCCCTCCCGCCTTATTCAGGATATCTACTTCTCCTTGCCGAAGATTATAGGGGCATACTGTGCGATGCAATTCCAGGTGCTCCATGTACAGCACCGGAATTTCTGGCACGCCTGCGCCGACATATAAACTCCGTCCCTCTTGAGGGAGCAGGGCTTTGAGGGCTTTCGCAATTGCGTTCCCCATTTTCTGACATGGACCTTGGCGATCTTCCCAAAATTCGTCGCCGCCTTCGTCACAATAAATTGGTCCGAGGCCTTTGTAGTCAAGAGCCTGATAGATGTGCGAAATCCGTTGTGAAGTGTTTCTTGAGAGGCGAGGTGTTTTCATAACGTGTCGCGGAGCCATTGCCAGCACTGTGTGTTTTTTGTCTTACGTGAGACAGACGAAGGAAATGAATTGGTGAGAAGTTTCCCTACAGAAATCCAACGTCTCGTTTCCATTGCTCTCCTTGACCAAAGTATCGAATTGGTGTAAAAATTATTATCTTTCCCTAAACGGCATTCTTTAACGGAGATGTGCCATTCCAAGCATTGGTGAACCAGGTTTCCCCAGCATTTTCTATAGTAATTTGAAAAAATAAATATCTACACTATTGTATTAATTGAGCTATTTATATGATCAAAGGCTATAATTAATTATTCGAATTACTATAAGTGAAATTTTAGATCTTGGTGTTCTACGTTCCTGTTTGATTTTCTCAGTCAGCACCATGATGCCCCCACTCGATAACGTACTTCATGCCGAAGCTGATTGATGGCATGTATATGAAAGAGTAGTCACGTGGATATTCTCGAAGAACTTCGTCGAGTGATTCGGTTAGAGGTCAGGGTTCTTATCCATATGGAAGAGAGTATGGACTCTCGATTTGAAGAAGCCGTCAGAATGTTACAGGCTTGTCAAGGAAAAGTCATCCTTATGGGGGTGGGCAAATCAGGACTGATCGCGAATAAAATCTCAGCTACGATGGTGTCCACTGGGACACCTGCGGTGTTTCTTCATGGCTCTGAAGGCATGCATGGCGATATTGGCATCGTGACTCAAGAGGATATTGTGCTTGCCGTTGGAAAGTCTGGTGAAAGCGAAGAGCTGCTGGCTTTGCTTCCCTTTATTCGCAAGATAGGTGCACGAATTATTTCCATCACCGCCAAAGCGGAGTCAACGCTTGCACGCGGTAGTGATCTGGTGCTCATTACGCCGATTGAAGAAGAAGCCTGTCCGTTGAACATGGCTCCTACTTGTAGTACCACCGCTGCGTTAGTTTTGGGGGATGCCATTGCCATGGCTCTCATGAAGCTTCGAAACTTTCAGCCCGATGATTTTGCCCTGTTTCATCCTGGTGGTCAATTAGGAAAGCGGTTGCTCTTGACGGTTGCTGATTGTATGCGTGGAGGTGAGGCTAACCCGGTTGTCGATTTGTCACAGTCTATTCGGACGATGTTGTGTGAAATGACAAGCAAGCGAGCTGGTGCGGTTTCGGTCATTGATGATCAACAGAGCCTGTTGGGTTTGATTACCGATTTTGACATTCGGTGCGCCTTGGAAGATGGACAGGACTTGTTTGCGATGACCATTGCCGAGGTCATGAACGCAAAGCCAAGTTGGGTCTATGCTGATGAAAAAGCGGTCAATACTCTTGCGCTCATGGAAAAACGCGAAAAACCGATTTCCGTGCTGCCCGTCTTAGATCGCCAAGAAAAAGTTGTCGGCATGATTCATTTGCATGACCTGATAGCACGAGGGATTTAATCTCGTCTTGCTGGATATAG
>QIMB01000326.1 GCA_003233615.1 Nitrospirota bacterium | reverse complement strand
TCCTCTTCGGCAAATTGGAACGAATCTCGTATCATTCCTTCCACTTCGTCGTCAGTGAGTCCATGTGACGGCTTCACTTGCACCGACTGCGCTTCACTCGTACGAATATCTCTCGCTGTCACATGCAAAATGCCATTCGCATCGATAAGGAATGTGACTTCAACGCGAGGAACCCCGGCGGGTAAAGGGGGCATTTTCAATTGGAATCGCGCGAGACTGCGATTATCTTTCACCAATTCCCGCTCACCCTGCAGAATATGAATGTCAACCGAGGTTTGCCCATCGACATAGGTCGTGAACATTTCCTTCGCACTAGAAGGAATTGTCGTATTACGACGGATCAGGGCGCTCATGACTCCACCCATGGTTTCAATACCCAAGGACAAAGGCGTCACATCCAAGAGTAGAATTTCTTTGTTATGACCACCAAGAATATCTGCTTGCACGGCTGCCCCTAACGCCACAACTTCATCCGGGTTCATTTCACTATGCGGTTGCGTACCAAACAGCTCCTCAACCCTGATTCGGACCAAGGGCATGCGAGTACTCCCACCGACCAAGACCACTTCATCAATTTGGTCAGCCCGCAAACCAGCATCCTTCAGCGCCGATCGACAGGGAGCTAGCGTCCGCTCTACGAGCTCCAAGACTAAGGACTCCATAGCTTCACGGGTCAAAGTTTTCTCATATTTTCCGTTGGGAAGCTCAATAACTATCGTTGTCTCCTTTTCTTCCGACAGTCGAACTTTGGCGTGTTCGGCTTCCAATCGTATCACTTGCATCAGATCAGGATAGTCTTGAATGTGAACCCCGTGTCGTTCGACAATCTCTTGAACCAACACATCAATAAGCCGTTGATCAAAATCATCCCCACCTAAATGCGTATCGCCATTGGTGGCGAGTACTTCAAAAATGCCATCCTTCAATTTCAGAATAGAGATATCAAACGTTCCACCGCCGAGATCATAAATGGCAATGACTCCTTGTGTGTTTTCCTGAAGCCCATACGCCAACGCCGCAGCGGTTGGCTCATTGATAATACGCAACACATCTAAGCCCGCGATCATTCCCGCATCTTTCGTGGCTTGCCGTTGGCTGTCATTGAAATAGGCCGGGACAGTTATCACGGCTTTGGAAATATTTTCTTTCAGAAATTCTTCAGCTCGCCGTTTTAATTCTTTTAAAATCATCGCAGAGACCTGCGGAGGTGAGTAGGCCTTCTCCGCAACTTCTATTCGAATCACGCCATTTTTTTCATGTAACGCATAGGGAAAATATTTCAGCTCTTCTTTGACATCCTCTAACCCTTTTCCCATAAACCGCTTCACGGAATAGATGGTACGAGCAGGATCACGAGTCAAATGGGCTTTCGCAGGATCTCCCACAATAATGCCATTATCCGTCATGCCTACAATCGAGGGGACAATCGTTTCGCCATGAGGACCGGGAATAATCCGTGGGGTCCCCTTATCCATATAGGCGATTAATGAGTTTGTCGTGCCTAAATCAATGCCTACAATTCGACTCACACGCTATCCTTTTCCGTATTCAGATTCATGGGTTAACTCGTTGTTTCAAGTAATTCATTCACCATATTACACACATACGTGCGATTGGAAAGAATTTCTTGCATGCTCCGCAATACTGTATTTTTCTCGTGACGAGCCTCACTAGGATCAGGATTCGCCGTTTGTATGTGATCCCATTCGCTGAAGGACTCCTGTAACGCCTTTTCCATTCCAACTTGGCGAGCCTCAAGATGCTCACGTTCGCGTTGCAATTTTTCCCGCAACGCATCACGCGCAGACGAGTTGTGATCAGACTGAAGGCCTCGAAAAGTTTCCATATCCTCTTGCAACTCGAGAATTTCTTCGAAAAGATCGGCAGGAGGATTCGAACGAATGTCTTTCACCGCTCCAGCCTCAAGGCGAATGAGGTATTCCACGCGCTGAACGGGGTCTTTTAACGTTCGATACGCCGTATTCAGAAAGGCCGAGTTCCCCAAGCTAATGGTCTTTTCCGATTCATCTTTCGTGGAATAGAAATCAGGATGAAAGGTACGACTGAGTTCATAATAAATCCGCTCTAATTGTTGCGCATCTACGGTGAGCAACCGTGGTAATTTGAAGCAGGAAAAATAATCCAGGTCCTTGGAAAGAGGCTGCACTTTGACACATTGGCCACAGAGATATTCCCCGGTCACTTCAGACTGACAGTGCCAACACATGCTGCGAGCCATTGGCAGTTCGCGTGAACTCTTCGATCTCGAATGCGAATGTTCCAAATATATACATACCTTCTGACAACTCGGGCATGACTAACTGCGCCATGCCCGATTGACTGCTTACATATTTCAGTGAAAAAGTTTCGTTATGCTGAGAACGACTCCCCACACCCACAGGTTTTTGTGGCATTAGGGTTAATAAATTTAAAGGCTCCGCTCACCATGTCTTTTTGGTAATCCAATGTCATTCCTTGGAGATAAATGGCACTTTTCATATCCACAATGACCTTCACACCATGTACCTCGGTCACCGTATCGTACTCTCCAATTTTTTCATCGAAGTTCACGGTATAGCTTAAGCCAGAACACCCGCCACCTTTAACCCCTAGTCGCAACCCACCTTCGGTGATGCCCTGAAGATCTAATAACCGCTGAACTTCTTTGAAGGCAGCATCGGTCATCGTAACAACTGCGGTGTTGTCAGCTTCTTGTGTTTCCATTTCAGACTCTCCCATCAAAAACTTTATTCATCCTCTTACGATGACACAGCCGCTTCTTCTACTTTCGGTTTTTTCTCATCGGCTTTTTTTTGATAATCCCCTAATGCCGCTTTAATGGCATCCTCCGCTAACACGGAACAGTGAATCTTCACAGGAGGAAGATTGAGTTCTTCGACAATATCGGTATTCTTGAT
>QIMB01000357.1 GCA_003233615.1 Nitrospirota bacterium | reverse complement strand
CCAAAAAAAACTTGGCTCCTTATGGGAGATGCTGCCTCCTGGAGCATTGATGCACGACCATCATGCCTATCTCCATTCACAAACCCCATCCACAATCATGCCCCTTTCGCTCGATCCGCCACCAGCCCTTGCCGAAACCGCTGTGTAAATGATGACTCTGGCGCAAGTGGTCGTGCTGTTACCACATAGCGAAGTGGGCCGCCTGGGATAAGTGCATCGAATGGATAACAGGTGATGAGGTGTAAGGCGGCCCTTCTCTGCAGTGGTTCAATTCGACTATCGACGACTGTCATGTCTTCCACCACAAATCTCTGCCAATCTCCTTGAATGGTCTGCGTCATGATGTCCCCATGTTGGATATCCCGGACAAAAGAGAAATGAGTATCTCGATGACCGCTTAGGATAAGACCTTGCGCATCGTCGCCAGAAAATTTCCCGTTTCCCACCGTACCAGGCCCAAAGGCCAATGATTGTCCACTGGCATCCGCCAGAATAATTTGATCAATACCCAGTCTCTGGACCAGTAATCGACCTGCCGGCCACGTGTCGGCCCATGGCCAGGGTTTGACGGGTTGTTGCGTGGTGAGTGTGTGATGCCATGCACGTTGCAACAGCCATTGTGCAGCTGTGGCCTTCAGGTGAATCCAGAGCCCCTGTCCGATTAACCAGCTTCCTAAAAGGAATAACAGGCTCACCACGACCCATACCATGCGGATGTTTACCGCTGTGCGAGATGTTGCCGCGACCAGATCCATGCGAAACATATTATGAATATTCCTAATACAACATAGGTGGTGGCGGGTGTGGCGGTTTGTGGCCAGCCAAAGACCGCTTCGTACTGCATACCGTGCGGCAGATTCGTTGTTAAGGGATGAGTGTGGAGTGATTGTGCCTCAGGCCGCACCGGCGTGATATCTACTGCCACAAGGCTGGTGTAGCGACTCACCAGATGGTGCTTAAGGGCAATATCCCAAATCGATTGTCGGAGCAGAGTCTTGTCTTTTTCTTGATCCATCAGTTGCGCGATTTTTTGGCGGGCCCAATAGACCGCGATTCCGTTTCGTGGATTGGCATCTATCAACGATTGGGTCGTTTCCCAATGTGTGCCTGCTAGATTTCCAGTGATGGTGATAGAAGTTGGAAGCCGTGTGCTTCGAAAGGCCACGGTCAGTGGTTCGCCATGATACAGGTCAGGCAATGGGTTAGGGAGAATATCCACGAATGTCGGATCTCCTGATTGAATAGTGATGTCGGTGAGGGCAGGGTGTTCCAATGTGAGGAAAAGCCGGTTCATCGTGTCTTGAACGTCGGTGGTTGAACCAATGTATGTGAAGGTGCCTTTCCCGAATTGTGCGGCCTTTCGCATGAGGTGCCCATTGGGTGCCGATCCAATCCCAACCGTAAAGAGACGAGTATCGTGCAAATCGCGATGAAGAAGGGCAAAGAGCGCCTCCTCATTGCCAACAAGGCCATCGGTGATAAAAATGATTTGGCGGAGGCGAGGAGACTCTTCTTGATGAGGCAGATGGGTAAGGGCCCGGTCGAGAGCGGGTAGCATCTCTGTTCCACCTGTGGCCTGCAATCCGTTCACGTAGCGCCGGGCTTCGTGAATTCTTGACGCAGAAGCCTGTCGAGCCGTGGAATAGAGACTATGCGTAACGGAATGAAATTGAATAATGTTGAACGTGTGGTTGGACGTTAAGCGCGCAAGAGCCAATTGAAGCGCAGCTTTGGCTTGGGTTAGCGACGTTCCTCCCATCGACCCGGAGGTATCGATGACAAAGATGACTTCACGTGGAATAGTGTTTTTAGTCGAAGCGGCGGTGGTAGGCGGCATGAGTTGCATGAAAAAAAATGTCTCGCCATCATGTTGTTCGGTAAACACGCTGGTTTGTGGGGTGTCATGAGAACGTGGCGTCCAAATGAGTTCAAAGTCTCGATCGGCATAGGTCGACTCATCTTGAAGCGACACTTGGTAAGAGTTGGTTTCGTCTTTGGTAATGCTGATGGGATGTGTGGGAGACTCGATATTCTGAAGGAGCATGCCTGGAGCTAGATGAATTCGTAGAGCAATGGGATTGAGGAGCCCTTGCGAAGGATGCTGCACTGGCGGAGTGATGCGTGACGCATCTGGAACCTGGTCGGTATCGAGTGCCCATCCAAAGCCCGCTTGTGATGAAGAAACTTTCTGAATATCTTGAGGCTGTCCGGGAATGTAGCGTGGGCCAACTACCATAGGAAATCGAAGTGAAAATCGGCCTTGGTCATACCGCACCACTTCTTGGTACTCGATGTCGACGGTAATGGGAGCGTGGGGAGGAATGTTCGCCACGGATGCCGTAAAGATATTTGGACGTTCCTGTTCCAGCAGACTGGCCTGTCGGCCTTGAGCTTTGGCCGTGGCATAGGTCTTTTTGGCTTGCGCTTGCTCTTGGATGTGGCCTTCGATAATTCGCTCGCCAATTCTCATGCGTAAATGATCCACGGCGGCCTGATCGGGTAAGGGAAAGACATACACCCCTTCCGCCCATTCATCACTAGGGTTGCTGAATTGTTGAGACACTGTCGTGCGGGCAATGAGGCCGCTAATCGTCATGGTCACTTTCGTGTTCAATAGCGGAGCAGGTATTAATGTCTTACCGGACAAGGTTTTAAGCAAAATCCCGCCCTCGGTTTTTTTGACAACAGATTCATGAATGGATTTCTGAGTCGATTCAGCTGCAACAGATGGAATCAACAGTCCGACAATCCAACTGCTTGTGAGCCAGAACATGAAGAGAAACATGCGAGGCCGTTGGACATACATATCAACTCCTTTATCAATAGAGAACGGTCTTTCCATGGACATTTATGAGATCTGAAAATGGAAGGCCCAGGCTGACCCTTGAACAATGGATCAGCCCGGGATTGAATTTAAGGAAGGGACGCAGGGGAAGCCAAGGGATCAACCGCGACAAGCTTTGCAGGAATCTCTTCCTGAAGAGCAATCTCATCCGAGGATACTTCGATGGATGGAGAATCCATCAGTGGCGAGGACACGTCATGAATGGAATCCTCAAGAGCATCAGATGTCATAGAAAGGACTGTGTCATCCTGTTGACTGGTTGGCTGACTAAGAAATGCAACATGGGCTCGTCGATTGTATTCAAAACAGTCTGGTGTCGTTTCTTGACAGACGGCGCCATCTTTCCCGAACGACTTCACTTGGATCCGATCTTCAGGGATGCCAAGAGAGACCAGATAGGTTTTGACCGATTTGGC
>QIMB01000244.1 GCA_003233615.1 Nitrospirota bacterium | reverse complement strand
AGGAAATGGTCGAACCGATTCTTGCCGGTCTGGGTCCCCTCTTCAATCGCCATTCCGGCGCCATGTTCGTCTCTGATGTTGCCGTGAGCCGCCGTGAACGGTTCACCTCAACGGAACCCTGACACGGAAGAAATCTCGCGTTGACTAATCTAAAAGCCCTTCAACTTGCTATTCCCCGTTGCTTGCTACGGGGTTACTGCTAAGGTTCCTCCTTCGGTAAATGGGGGTTAGGGGGATTTTCAAATTCTTTATTCCTCTGAATACTCCGTAGTCTTGCTGCAGGAATCTTTAATTTTAGACATGGGTTCGGGCAGGCCGGTCTCGTCCTTTTATGGGGAAGGAAATACATGAGTGGAAAGCAATCAAATCGGGAACCCGGAGAGGTTGGCGGATGGTATCGGCATTTCTCCGTGAATTGGTTTCTATGCCCAAGCGGCACATTGTCGTCTTTCTCGTCCTTTTGGAAGTGGAGCTCACAGAAGGGTGGCATCTCGTCCACATTCTGGAGGTGCTAGGAGGGATGCTGTTCCTGTATCTCTTGTGGACGGCGTGGTGGTCCAAGCGGGACCGAGGGTGAAACCAACATTGGGTCTAACCCAACAAAGGGACGAAAAGTTGCCTAGCTACGTAGGTACTAGTCTCTCTGCTCTTCTCGCCCTTCCTCGAGTTCCTGTTTGATCCTGAGTTAGCCCGCATTTCTCCACCGTGCCCCAGTTGGGTGGTACGCTCCTCCTTTTCTGACAAAGGAGGGAATCCCGATGCCCGTCATGTCTATCCTAACGTCTTTAGAACAAGACGCCTACACCCAACCCCCCGTCTTTTCTCACGTTGAACGAAAACGATTTTGTGATTTCCCTCTGAGCCGCTTGGCGATTGCCGACACCCTTCGTTCTCCTATCAATCAAGTAGGATTTCTTCTCAGTTGTGCCTATTTTCGAGCGACGAAACGCTTCTTTCCTGTGCAGTGTTTTCAGCAACATGACATTGAGTCTATTGCCCAGCTATGGGGGTTGAGTCCTCAACAGATCGATCTCAGGCGCTATGGCAAATACGCGCGCATTCGCCATCAGCAACGCATCCGCACGTTTTATGGGTTTACGCTTTTTGATGCCGACGCTCAGCACATGATGGCGACCAAGCTCCGGCCACTGATCCAGGCGTACCTCTCTCCGAAGCAGATCTTCTATCGCCTGGTCGACGTCTTGATCCATACCAAAATTGCCCCACCCAGCTATGTCGTTCTGCGCACCTTCATCGGGGAGACCCTCACGCAGCATAAAGCCGACCTCATTCGAATCATTCAGCAGGCGCTTCCTGAGGGGACACGCTTGTTACTCGACGCCTTGTTGACCAAGCACCAACCCAAGGGTGGCGCCCTGATCAATCGGTATTCAATCGGTATCAATTGACGCTCTTGAAACGTGCGCCGCAATCCACCACCCCGTCCTCCATTGCCAAGAGTCTGGCCGATCTCAAACGCCTTCAGGTGTTGCACCGACGGATCGTGCCGGCCCTTACACGTTTGAACTTGCAGCATGCGGGCATTCGGTATTATGCCCACAGTGTGCTCAAGTCTGAAATTTTCCAACTCACTCGCCGCACCGACGATGATCGGTATCGGCATCTCTTGGCGTTTATCATGCACCAATTTTACCGTCGTCATGATGCCATGATTGAGGTCATGGTGAAAACGGTACAAGGGGCCGTGAACACGGCAGGCCGCCTCCTATGAGCGGCGCGAATCGACGATGCCGGTCAACCACTTGATGACCAGCGTATCCGCCTGATGCACACGACCATCCAGACCCTGGGCCGAGTGGCCATCATCGGAGGCAGCCTTGCGGTTTCCTTGGTGAACCTGATCCGGTTTGCCGGAATTGAAGACATGGGGGAAGCCGACAAGGTTCTCGCGTACCTCGATATTTACCGGTTGGCACTACTGATTCCCATTGTGTCTGTGTTGGGTGTGGGGCTTGCCGCATTGTTAAGAAGGCGACAGATCATACGGTTGCTCGCCAAGGGGATCGAATGCAAGCAGATTGACCAGTTGCTGTCTCCCCAACAGACCCGCCCGGAACCAAATTGGTGGATCCTGGGAAGAAGTGCGGTATTTGTTTTGTTTACCATGGCCATAGGACTAGGAAATATGCGTTATGGGCAGGAATTGATTTTGGTCGGGTCCCTGGCGATCATCCTGTTTATGATCTCCCGCCTCATGACAGCACTAGCGCCGCAAGCCCGCCGCATGCTGGTGGGTACAGCGGTAATTATTTTTGTTTTTCGCTCAATCCCGGGGCCTGGCAAAGGTGCAATCTGGTTTCAAATCGACGAGCTGGGATTCGATCAGCGGTTTCTTTCTGTGCTGGCGTTGATTGCCAATAGCTTGGCCCTCTTTAGCATGTTTGTGTTTCGCCGTTTCATGGCCGAGAAGTCGATTGCCTATGTCATCGTGTTTCTCACACTCGCCGGCACGATGCTCAGCCTGCCGAATATTGCGCTCTATTACGGCATCCATCACTGGACTGGACCTCTGACAGGCGGGGTAATGGATGCCCGCTTTCTCGCCATCATCAATACTGCCTTAGAATCCCCGCTTGGGCAGATCGCCATGATTCCAATGCTGGCCTGGATCGCGCAGTCAGCACCCGAAAATCTGAAGGCTACCTTTTTCGCCGTGATGGCCTCTTTCACCAACCTCGCCTTATCCGCCAGTCAATTAGGAACGCAATATTTCAATCGGATATTCACCGTCACCCGTGAGGTGCGGGATACAGCAACAGCCGTGGTGACCATACCTGCGGATTACAGTGAACTGGGCATCCTGCTCATCACGGCGACGGTCCTCGGCCTCGTGCTGCCATTGCTGGTCATAGGGCTGGTTCGTATCAGGCATGTCCCCAGCGCGTAAAGGCCGAGGGGTTGCCAGAATTTTGTATTCGTGAGGCAGGACTGTTGAGGAACAGGAACCATTGACTAGCGGAATGGATGCCCACGGACAAAGCCTGCGATCTTTACACTTGACGAGACGGCGTTTGCCGATGCCAGAGCATTTGGGATCTCGACGCACTTTGTGATTGAATGCAAGCTTCACGGCATACCATACTTCCCGTATGCCTCAGTCAACACAAGCCGGCAGCCACTTTCAGCAAATCACCTCTCGCCGATCAATGTTTTGCCATCCGGCATCTCCTTGGGAATGCATCGATTAATTCGATGTGTTTTTCTCGCATTATCTATTTGTTTAAGGTTCGGACAGTGATTATATTGCCGACTGTTGCGTACGGCAGACAACGCCGGTTGAGGTGTACTGGATGAGGGAAGATAGGCGGGATGGAATAGGAATGTTAAACAGGCTTTTCGGTCAGCGTACCACTAACAGAAAAGTGCCAAAGAAGGAGTCGGGGGGAAGACAACCTAAAGCAAGGAAGACCAAAAATGATTAGAAAGAGATCGAGCCTGATTGTGAAAGGCTGCTTGATGTCCTTACTCTTGACTGGCTGTACGCAAGGCCAGCTTCCTTGCAACCACCACTCATGTCAAGCCGCTAATAGAGAGCGTGTTGACGAAAGAAGAACAAGACAAGCTGACCCCTGACACAGTCCTTGAGCTGCTAAAAGAAGGAAACCGACGATTCGTGTCAGGAACACTTACGATCAGAGACCATTCCCAGCAGATACGCGATGCGACAAGTGGTCAGTATCCCAAGGCCATCATTCTGTCTTGTGTTGACTCGAGGGTACCTGTCGAGGATGTGTTCGACAGAGGTATCGGGGATTTGTTCGTGGCGAGAGTTGCAGGAAATTTTGAAAATACAGCTATTCTCGGCAGTATGGAATTCGCCTGCAAGGTGTCGGGGTCAAAGCTCGTGTTAGTACTTGGCCATGAATACTGCGGTGCGGTCAAGGGGGCGATAGACAATGTCGAGCTTGGTAATATTACACCGATGCTCAAGAATATCAGGCCGGCAATCGAACATTTCACTGAATATGAAGGTGACAAAACGAGTAAGAATGAAGAGTTTGTACACATGGTCGCGGAACAGAGTGTCCGGGGGACAATCAAGGATATTTGAAAGCACAGTCCCATATTGAAAGCGATGGACGAGAATGGCGAGATCAAGATTGTCGGTGGACTCTACGATATGCATACCGGAGAAGTCAGTTTCCTGGACTAGCACGATTCCAAATAGTTTCCGGTAGATAACGACTCGGCATCTCCTTCCAGGGGTAGACCCCTGCAGGGAAAATACAATGGAGGCCTATGTTTAAGAATAATCATTCAGTAAGACGTTGCAATTCATATCTCATGTATCTTCTTGCCTTTCTGTTGGTTCCTGCCTTCAATACACTGACCTACGCCGGTCCCAATCCCGGCGTGTGGGGGTATGTCATTGCCGAGGGGAGTTTGAAATCCCTGGATCCGAAGTGGAAACGGTTCCGGTGGTATATGGAAGCCACGGGCCGTTACCGGGAATCCGGGAAAGAACTCAATCAGTCGATTATACGACCGGCTCTGGGCTATGCGATCTCAGATACCCTCAGTATCTGGCAGGGGTATGCCTGGAATGTCGACTACCCGGAAGGCGAGGACACGATCGATGAGAATCGTATCTGGCAGCAGGTTGTGTGGAAGGCGCCAACGTGG
>QIMB01000289.1 GCA_003233615.1 Nitrospirota bacterium | reverse complement strand
GAATGTTACCCGTTGTCCAACCAAATGGCTTTATTTCTGAGACCGATGGCTGGAAAGTGCTGTTATATGAACGGAGTCTGGGCGAACAAAAATAGTAATAAATTACGCCCATGTATTTCTTAACGTGTTGTAACTCTTGATTGAGTCTTCACCCTCACCCCAACCCTCTCCCTGAGAGGGAGAGGGAGTTGAGAAGTGTTGTAGATTGATTACTTCAGATCACTACTGTCCGGTTAAACCAAAAATGAGCCATTTTTTCTCTCTAACTCATTGATTTTAAAGGGGGACGATACATGCGAAGATTTCAAGTCGATAACACCCTTCATTGCTCGAATTCACGTGCCAGTCAAGGCTTTTAGCATATCACCACTGCATTTAACCGGACACTAGTGACTTCAGATGACTTCAGATGTCTAATTCTACGAGCGACCGCCAACCCAATCGGCTGATTCACGAAACCAGCCCCTATCTCTTGCAGCATGCACACAATCCAGTGGATTGGTATCCATGGGGCAAAGAAGCACTCACACACGCCAAAGAGCACAACAAACCGATCCTCTTGTCAGTTGGCTATTCAGCCTGCCATTGGTGCCATGTCATGGAGCGCGAGTCTTTTGAAAATGACGCCATTGCCGACCTGATGAACCGGTATTTCATCAATATCAAAGTCGATCGCGAAGAACGACCGGATATCGATGAAATATACATGCAGGCCACTACCACAATGAACCAGGGACATGGCGGATGGCCCATGACGGTCTTTCTCACACCTGATCAGGCACCTATTTTTGCCGGCACGTATTTCCCTCCGACAGATAAGTGGGGGCGACCAGGCTTTGGATCTATTGTCACCAATATTGGAGAGGCCTGGCAGAAAGACCAATCCAATATTGTCCAACAAGCTGAGCGCTTCACGTCTCGACTACGGTCGGCGCTGCAACCGGCATCTCCATTGGCAGTGGGTGAAGCTGATATCGAGAACGCGGTCAAGCAGCTTGCCCATGATTTCGACGCCCGCTATGGAGGCTTTGGCCGCGCGCCAAAATTTCCACCAGCCACCGGACTATCTTTTCTGCTTCGTCAATATCATTGGAGCAAACAGGAAAAGACTCTCACCATGGTCACCAAGACCTTAGACGGCATGGCCACGGGCGGCATGTACGATCATATTGGCGGAGGCTTTGCCCGTTATTCTACTGACGATGAATGGTTGGTCCCACACTTTGAAAAAATGTTGTATGACAATGCTCTGCTCGCACGTACGTATGTCGAAGCCTTTCAAGTCACAGGTCTGGAACGCTATCGCCAAGTTGCCACTGAAACTTTGGATTATATTCTTCGAGAAATGACCGCGCCGGAAGGCGGATTCTATTCAGCCACTGACGCAGACAGCGAAGGTGTGGAAGGCAAGTTTTTTGTCTGGACGCCAGAGCAGATTCGAGAGATTATCAGTAACGAAGAAGACGCGAAAAGATTGTGCGCGTATTACGACATTACGGAAAAAGGGAATTGGGAACAAACCAGCATACCTCGAACACCCAAATCACTTGAGACAGTGGCACAAGAATTGGGGTGCTCGCCTGAAGAATTACAGAATACAATCGAGCGGGTGCGTCCCCTGGTCTACCACGCTCGTCTCAAGCGCATTCCGCCAGGCCTGGATGACAAAATCATCACCGCCTGGAACGGCATGATGATCGGCACGATGGCTGAAGCCGGGCGGGTGTTCAACCATCAACCTTATCTTGACGGCGCGATCAGGGCTGCTGACTTCCTCCTGACGACATTGTCCAGACCCGACAATCGGTTATGGCGAACCTACCGCACAGGCAAAGCCCATCTGAACGCCTGCCTAGAAGATTACGCCTATGCAGCCGAGGCCATGCTGGAAATCTATGAAGCCACAGGCATTGAACGCTTCCTCCAGCAATCCGTTTCGTTAGCTGAACGAATTGTAGAAGATTTCGAGGATCGTGAGCATGGTGGATTTTTTACAACCGCTGTCGATCACGAAACCTTAATTCTTCGAGGGCGAGAAGGCGCCGATGGCGCTACACCAAGTGGCAATGCAGTGGCGGCTTCAGTGCTCGCACGCTTATCCTTTCACTTTGACCGAGAAGAGTTTCACATGGCAGCCACGAATGCCATCCGGGCGTATGGCCAACAAATTGGCCAGATCCCGAGAGGATTCCCGAAGAGCTTGATGGTCGTCGATCTGTTACTTCGTGGTCCCCTAGAATTAGCCTTGGTCGGCGGCACGGATAACACAACCTACGAACAGCTCCGCACAGCGGTCAATAGCTGTTTCATTCCATATCGCATCATGGCCTATCGCCATGACACTGAGAATGAAACAACACATCCGCTCTTAACTGGCAAAACACCCGTGAAAGGACAAGCCGCACTCTATGTTTGTAAAAACTTTGCATGCCAGGCCCCAATCACCGATCCGGAAGCTGTGCTACGAGCGCTAGAACATCCGCAAGCCACCACGACGCAACCTGGTGAAACGCGACAAACTCTGACCACACAAGGCTTGCCAGGACATGCCACACCACAAGGCACAGGCACCTACGTCGCAAACATATTGGCCAGTGCTCGAACCACACGCCCGTCCTCGCATGGCTATACGTCGCTGGGCTCGACAGGATTAACCACGTCACGCATCGGCTTTGGCGGGTATCGAATCAGTCTGGGAGTAGACGACCATCGAAACGCACTGGAGAAAGCACTCCAAGAGGGCTGCAATCTTATCGATACGTCAACAAATTATGCAGATGGTCAAAGTGAACGCTTGGTAGGAACGGTGGTCAAAGACCTCATTGCGAAACGGTTTATGTCGCGGGAAGAAATTATTATTGTTTCTAAAATCGGGTATGTGCAAGGCCACAATCTCGAGCGAGCTGAATCTCGCGAACACGCGGGCAAGCCGTTCCCTGAAATGGTGAAGTATGGCGAAGGCATTTGGCATTGTCTTCATCCTGAGTTTCTAGAAGAACAACTCACACTATCACTCGACCGTTTGGGGCTAGCGACATTGGATATATGCCTTCTCCACAATCCAGAATATTTCTTGTCAGATGCCAAGAACCGCAATCTCTCGATCAACGCCATTCAATTAGAAGATCTGAGACAAGAGTTCTATCGTCGACTGGAACAGGCGTTTATCTATTTCGAGGCACAGGTCACTGCAGGCCGGATGCAATATTACGGCGTCTCGTCGAATACCTGTACCGCCAAACCCGATAATCCTGAAGCCACGTCCCTTTCACGCATGCTCGAAGCAGCCCAATCAGCCGCCAAGTATGCAGAACAGGCTCAACATCATTTTCGAGTATTGCAACTGCC
>QIMB01000472.1 GCA_003233615.1 Nitrospirota bacterium | reverse complement strand
CACATCTGCTAACCCGGCATAGAATTTTCCGAGGAGCTTACGGATGTAGGTGTTCAGTTGGCGCACCGCATCGTTGTAGCGTTTCCGTTCGACGGCCAAACGATTTTCTGTACCTTCCAATTGATCTTGCAGCTTGAGAAATGCTTGATCAGATTTGAGCTGAGGATAGGATTCGCGCAACAACAGCAAGCGAGAAAGGGCTCCTTCCATTCCACCAGCGGCTTTGGCTTTGGCATTAATAGAGTCTGCCTGGAAATACGCTTTTCGAGCTTCTGCGACACCGAGAAAAATTTTCTCTTCCTGTTTGGCCACGCCTTTGACGGTTGCAATTAAATTGGGTATGAGCTCGAACCGTCGCTGCAGTTGGTTTTCTACCTGAGCCCATTGGCTTTTGACGGCTTCATCATAGGTGATAGCCTGGTTATAGCCGGTATATACGCATCCACCCCCTACTAAAAACAGTGCAACAACGACTCCAAACCCAATCAACAGAATTCGACTTGCGCTCACAGTTCCCCCTCCTTCACTCGGCTATTCAATGATTGATTCTCCTTTGCTACCAACTGGCGCCACCACCACCACCAATGATCCTCCTCCAAATCCCCCGCCAAACCCGCCACCAAATCCACTCGAAGACCCGCCCCAATGTGAGCGGCGTCCGCCCATCCCCCCTAACATGCCTCCTAACAGCATACCACCCATAAGGCCGCCACCGCCCCACCTTGACTGATAACGTCGTCTGCGGGTCATCGAGTTAAAAATTCCGAACAAAATGAAAAGCGGAAATAAGAGCCCTGACAGCCAACCACTAGCACTGCGAGAGTCACCGGGGCGATACCGAATATTCGGAATGCCGGTCAGTTGTATCTGTGCGTTATCAGCGACTTTGTTGGCCGTAGCAATTGTGAGCTGGAGAAGACCTTGGGAATACTTTCCCTGCTTGAAAAATTGAGAAGCCACACCTCGTGATAACGACCCGGCCCATGAGTCGGGCAGAACGCCTTCCAGGCCGTAGCCAATCTGTATACGCACACGACGTTCCTGTAAGGCAAACGCAATCAATGCTCCATTATCTTTCCCTGCTTGCCCTAACTTCCACTCCTCCGCATGTCGCTGGGCGAAACTAAAAATATCTTCTCCTTCAGTCGTCTGAACGGTCAAGACTTTCACCTGAGCAGTCGTTTTTTGTTCAAGTTCCCGTAGCCAGCCTTCTAATTGTTGTTTATCTGATGCCTGCATCACGCCAGCGGTGTCCACAACGTAGGTTCCTGGATCTTTGATCAAGACTTCAGCATAGAGAAAACCATCAACACACAGGCACGTGAGTAAGATAATGGCAAGCCGGAATATGAAAGAAGTACTACCACGCATCAACAAGTTTCCTTAATACGTCAATCTCATTATACAACGATTGAAACTCTGCCCACCCATGATTTCCCGTCTCCTGAATGACATCCCGGAGCCCTGGGAATGCGTGTTTCGTACTTATCTCAACCTCCTCGATGGTGTGTAAGGCCGATTGCCCTTCTTTCTTCTCATGTAGCCAGAGCAAACCACGAAGGGTTCGCATGAGACGATCCGCGACATCGGCTTCAATCGTTTTAAATAATTTTTCATGGCCAGCCGCAGACAAAAGGGCTTGGCGCATACTAATCAGCAACGTTTTCAGTTCGCGTTCACATTGCAAACGAACATGGGTGTGCTCAAAAGACAGGCCCTCGAAATGATCAGGACCAAACACACAGAAATGCCGTTGCTGAATTTCTATGAACTCAAGGGGAAATACATCCACAGACGCGTCAATATATTCCGGGGTCATGATCAACGGGGCTGCGATCATCGCTTTCCCAAGTTTGGCACCATCTTTTGCAAATTGGCGAAGCATGTCCAGATCCACAGCTTGAAGGACGAGGACACTTCGGGCTGTATGACGACGGGGCTCAAAACTGCTAGCAGCAATCGATCCAAATAACACCAACGTGAGAGCATTGGTCCCAGCTAATTCTCGAATACGCTCAGCATAGCGTCGGATGGGAGCTTGCATAGCATTGATGATAGGACTGAGATTGAGGGATGAATCAGACATGGATCAGTTTCCTTTTACCGTGCAGTCACATCATACGAAGTCAATGGGACATGAAGAAAAATCCCCGCCACAAGGAACGAGGGATGCAACAGATCAATCGTGTAGAGTTCTCAAAAGTACCCCCACTCAAGCACGCTACGAGGAATGAGAGCCATTAAGAAGAAGTGCTTATATACAAGTGTAGGTCCAAGTCTAGAGAAGTCAAGAGATTCCATACGAAGGAATTTTCCAGACTGATGTTCATGAATGAGGCCACCACTGATCTCCAGGCAGCGAGCCTGCGGGGAGGAAATCCTCCTTGGCAAAGGGCCTTGCGCCAACGCGCTCTATGTCGCAAAGCCTGCTTGAGGACCTGCTCTGCTAAGGACAAGGATTCATCATACGCACCTCACAATCTGGACCGCCGAATAGGATAGATATTCCGTTACTCAACAAAAGGTAAAAATACAAAAAAATCTTATATGTAATGCGTCTCGAAAAAACACGATATTGTGTGATTTGCTCGCAGACACGATAGAAAACAGTCAAGCTGAGGATACGTCGCAGATAACGGCATACTAGCAAATGTTCTCTTATCTCGAACATTCGCTATCTATAACTTCCTTCTTGTGGTAGGGTGTGAGCACTTATCGCGTGGGGCTTGGCGATGAGCAATCACATTTTCAAAGCCCATAACCGGTGTTGTTTTGCCCGAGAGTTTACTCGGAAGTATTTGACCTCAGTCGCCAGAACGTAGCGTCCGCGGACTACTCCTTCCCAATGTTGCATCCTTCTCGAGCCTCAGACAATATCATTTTTTCAAAAGGAGGAGCCCCATGGGTTCAAAATTGTATGTCGGTGGATTGCCGTATTCGGCGACACAAGTAGAATTATCGGACTTGTTTTCCGCACACGGTACGGTCCAATCAGCCAATGTCATCAGCGACAAATTCACTGGCCAATCGCGCGGATTTGGATTTGTTGAAATGTCGTCTGACGAAGAAGCCCAAGCGGCCATTACAGCCCTGAACTCCACAGAGTTTGGTGGCCGAACGTTGACCGTCAACGAAGCCAAGCCCCAAGCCCCCCGCACAGGTGGTGGTGGCGGTGGCGGCTATGGTGGTGGTGGTGGTGGTGGTGGCAGAGGCAACCGCTTCTAACAAAATCGCTAAGACATCCGAGAAAAGGGAGAGGTCCACAAGGCCTCTCCCTTTTTTATGCTGAATTCAGCCGCCACCTGGAAACAGCCAACCCACACTCCACCCGAAACTATCCCATTTGTTCCAAATAAAAAAGCCCCTGCCTGAGTTACCGACAGGAGCTTAAAATTGAATTCCATGTTGTTGGTTGCGGGGGCTCGATTTTGTCATTATTTGGTATTGTCAGGTTAACTGCGTTTTGGCAGACTGGCTGGTATGACGACCAACACGATTAGCTACCAACGCCATCGTTTTCCTGCCGAAATTATTAGCCACGCCGTGTGGCTGTATCACCGCTTCTGTTTGAGCTTCCGCGAAGTGGAAGAACTGCTGGCTGAACGCGGCATCACGTTGACCTATGAAACCGTTCGGCAATGGTGCCAGAAGTTTGGACCGGAGTATGCCAAGAAATTGAAGAAGCGACAAGGTCGCTTGGGGGATACCTGGCATCTTGATGAAGTGTTTGTTTCCATCCAAGGCGAACAGCAGTATCTGTGGCGCGCGGTGGATCAAGATGGTGACACCATTGATATCCTCGTCCAGCGACGACGCAACAAACAAGCGGCGGTGCGCTTCTTCCGTCGCTTACTCAAAGGCCAAGGCCACGAGCCACGTTGGTTGATAACGGACAAACTCAAAAGCTATGGAGCTGCCCACCGAGAGGTCATGCCAACGGTGAAACACAGCAATATGGTCTATGCCAATAACCGCGTTGAAGTGTCGCATCAGCCGACGCGCCAACAAGAATACCATATGCGAGGCTTTTCCTCATCGCAACAGGCTCAACAGTTTTTGACGCTCCATGGACTCACCAGCAATCTGTTTCGCCTTGGCCGCCACCTCATGCAGGCGATCAACTATCGGCTCTTACGCACCCAGGCCTTTCAGGTCTGGGAGGAATCCGTGTGTGCATAAGCGGAGGAGCGGAAAGCGTTTCATTCTGTCTGCAGCCAGTTAACCTGACAATACCCTCTAGCCTATGCCAGTTTACAGAAAGGGCATTCCTCTAAAACCGTTCAAAACCTTCTCCGGGGATTAAGCAGTCTTCTCGGACATGCCGTGGAAGATGAATTGCTTACGGTCAATCCAGCCTTAAAACCTGGAAAGTTTTTACCCCAGGTGAGTAAGCGACGGTCGGTCAACCCCTTTACCCGAAAAGAAGTGGCTACCTTTTTGGAAGCGGTTCAATCCCATGCTCCTCGCTACAATTCCTTCTTTTTGTGTGCCGTACGAACGGGCATGCGACTAGGAGAACTGATTGCCCTTCAATGGGGCGATATTGATTTCCATGGACGGTTTATCGAGGTCCAACGGAATTGTGCGTTAGGACGCATTGGGACTCCGAAGAGTGGGGAAAGTCGGCGGGTCGATATGTCGTTAGAACTGACTCACTCTCTTAGGAATCTTCAAACAGAACGGCAATTAGAAGCCGCAGTGAATGGGTGGGAGGAGACCCCAGTTTGGGTATTTTGCAATGAAGCGGGCAATCACTTAGACCCTGATAACGTCCGGAAGCGAGTGTTTTTTAAAATCCTCAAGAAGGCGGGGATTCGACACCTTCGAATACATGACTTAGGCCATACCTTTGCCAGCCTGCTCCTCCAACAAGGAGAAAGCCCCGTGTACGTGAAAGAACAGATGGGGCATAGCTCCATCCAAGTCACGGTAGATTTGTACGGACATCTGATTCGCGGTGGGAATATACAAGCGGTGGATCGGTTAGATGGGCCGGTGGGAAAATCCCCAGAAATTGGGCAATCCGCAACCCAGCCGCAACCTTCCCATTTTGTTCCAATAAAAAAGCCTTGCCGGAATGCCCCGCAAGGCTTAAAGAATCAACCACTTATGGTGGTTGCGGGGGAGGGATTTGAACCCTCGACCTTTGGGTTATGAGCCCAACGAGCTACCAGGCTGCTCCACCCCGCGGATCGATAGTAGTAGAGGACGCGCGTGGAAGTCAATGAAAACACAGGAAATTCTGGCGTGTGGTTGCAAGGTGTCCTGTGATATGTTTGGCACTGTATGTTGCTTCCCGGTATTTTTGCCATTGTGATGGTCTTGGTCCTGGTTATCGGTGATTGGTTTCAATTCACCACTCTCAAGCCCTGGGCGTGTCGTTACGGGTGTACGCTGGCTCGACGCAAAGATTCACTCCCCAAGCCAAAAGATTCTTTTCCACGGTTGTTCAAAACGAATAGCACGCTTTCTCTTCCCCATGGTGTGGCCCGTTGGGTAGCAGAACATCAAGCGATCGTGATTCGGCCCTATTACAACATGTTTTCCCTGCGGTTTCGCACGGCTTGGCCCTTAAAAGGTACGCTCGACTATCACTTTCAGGATGATCAGCTTGAGCTCCACTTATCAAAACGGGTTCCTTGGTCGTCCGCTATCATGACGTCTCTGTGGTTGCTCTTTGTGATTGGAGGGACACTGGGCTTTATCGTGATGTATGCCATGGACGGTGGGTTTGGGACTATGGGCGGGATATTCTGGGCTGTAGATTGCGTTGGGTCTGTTGGTCCTTGCTGGCGGTGTGATTCTTCTCGCTTTTTCGTATCGACTGGAAAATTCGCGGTTGATGCAGGTGTACGCAGAGTTACGTGTCGCGATGGGGGATTCGAAAAAGGCATGAACGTGAACGAACGTGAACTAGACATCAATATTGCAACCTTAGTCCTCACTATTTTCATCCCGGCCCATTCCCTTCAAAGAGACAAGATACGTGTCCAACGTTTGTTTCCAGCCCCTCTGTACAAAATGTCTGACTCTTTGACGATAATAAATTCGATTGAGAGCCTACCGCATTATAGTGGACTAATTATTCGATAAGCCTTCACCCTCACCCCAACCCTCTCCCTGGCAGGGCGAGGGAGCTTTAAAATGTCTTAGTTGAAAGTTAAAAACTATAACGACTTTCGAAGGAAGAAAGGAGACGTGTTATGACAAGTCAGAGTTGGAGTGAGATCTTAAGCGAAATACTGCAGTATCAACTGTTCATGGTTAATCAAACGCCTATTACGATCGTCTCGCTGGGGTTGTTTCTGACTATCGTGGTCGTTTTTTGTCATCAGCAAAGTGATTAAAGAAGTGTTAGCTCGTCGACTGTTGGCGCATTTTCAGCTATCGACGGGTACGAGTTATACGTTGCTTCGCCTGACACAATATACCCTGTGGTTCGTCGGTGGATTTGTAGCGTTCCAGTTTGTTGGAATCGATTTGAGTGGCGTCGCGGTCATTTTTGGATTTCTTTCTGTTGGAATCGGGTTTGGCCTGCAAAATCTGACATCCAATTTTATCTCAGGTTTGATCTTATTGTTTGAGCAACATATCCAAGTTGGCGATCGAGTGACGGTGGGTGATATCGAAGGAAATGTGGTGGAAATTAATATTCGTTCAACGACTATTCGTTCTCTTAACAACATCGCCATCATCGTCCCAAATTCGGAATTCATTCAAGCCACTGTGATTAATTGGTCTCATGGTGATCCAAAGACACGTTTAGAGATTGACGTGGGGGTATCGTACGACTCGGATCTGGATCTTGTGATTCAGTCGCTTAAAGAGGTGGCCAATGAACATCCGCTTTTATTGAAGGATCCCGAACCAAATGTGTGGCTCCTGAGTTTTGGTGATTCCGCCTGGAATATGCAACTGCTCGTGTGGGTGGATAGCCCAAAAATTCGGCGGCAGGTGACCTCAGATATTAACTGTGCGATTGTGAGAAAGTTCAGAGACCACAACATCGAAATACCGTTCCCGCAACGTGACATCCATGTGCGTACCACGGCTATGCCCATTCCAGTGGCAGTGAACGGATAAGAATTCCTCTTTCTGCATTGGAATGGGGCAAACTCAGAAAACGCCCCTTCAGGCTTTGTATGATGAAGCTGTAATTACGCGAGACCTCCCCTGGTTGGGCTGGGCTCAGATCCTTCGTTGCTCTCAGGATGACATGCTCTGGGGCAGATAAATTGAAGTTTGATCTACCGATTTGAAACAGCGAAGCGCGAATTATTCTTTTGAGATGAGGTCTTTTTTCAGTTTGGAGAAGTTGTCGACTCGGAAGGAGGGGAGGGCATAGGCCCAGTCCTTCACCCGTTGATTCAATGCTGCAACTTCTTTCTCCACGTCTTCCGGTGTGTTCAGTAGTGATGCTAGCTTGGGCATTTCCTCATCAGTTTCCTTGTTGCCTTTTTCTCCTTCGTCGTCGGTCTTTTGGCTGTCTTCCTGTTGGGGTTCAGGTTCTGAGGTTTGGATAAGAGCGGTGTCAAACTCTGCGGAGAATGTCGCCCACACATGTGTGTCCTGTTTAGCTGTGTGAACACGCAGCCGTAACCCATCAAAGGTTTCTAATACAACAGACACTCCTGGGTTATCTTCAAAATCAATATCGTCCTGTGGCTTCACATCTTCTAAAGACAACTGCACAAGCGTCCCCACCACATTATTCACATTAAAGTTCGAGGAAATTTTAAACCCTGGCGGAATCGAGTCTAATTGAAAATCTAAGTCTTCCGGCTTCGCTTTCGACAGATGAAGAGTCTCTCCTTGTGGATGTGTGACCGTCACTTGCCGAACACGTTTCGTGGTCAACGCGGTGACTTCCTTATCTAACCATTCACCCGGCATCGTTTCTATGGGTACGTTACCAATGACTAACCACGTCTGAGGGTCATCGGGTTTCCGCACATAGATATCACTCATCCGCAGATTACCTTTTGCGGGACGTTGATTGCCTATCACAAGTGTGGCGACTTCAGGATTATCAGCCGTCTTCACGGTCACAGTTTTTGACAGTGATCCTTCCTGGTCTTTGTCCTGAAGCCCAAGGCGTTCATATAACTCGGGATTCTTCGTTTTTGGTTCAAGAAGGTGAAGGTCGGCGAGCCCAACAATAACCTGTTTCACCTTTTCCACGTCAGCAGGATAGTGAGCTTTTCCTGCTACTTCCCATGTCTGCTCCCCGCGCACCAAGGTTACCGTCTCTTCTTTCGTTTCAATGACCACTTCATTCACGTCATTCACCACACTCATCATTTCAGGAAACAACAACTCCCCACTTTGAGGAATACTACTCGCGGGTTCACGGTTAGCAAATACTGCCAACAAAACTCCCGCGATGGTCATACCAGCCAATAAGCCTAGTGTTTTCGACTTCATACGGTTCCTTTGA
>QIMB01000382.1 GCA_003233615.1 Nitrospirota bacterium | reverse complement strand
TGCGGCCTGCCCCTCGACATTATTGGAAACATTCAAGACACCATGATAGGAGGCACCACCACTATGCCGCACCCCAGCGGTTTAATAATCGTCATGGATGGAAGAACGACGGACCCCGAAGAAATTTCCGAGGAATGGGTGGTCGAGGACATGGTGGTCATCGGAGGGGCCACTGGTAAGAAGTATTTTAAGCTTTCTATTGTCAATAGGTGGTTCCAGAAGAACCGTAAGATCTCAAACCCGTGAGGGCGTGTCCCTCACGGGTTTTTTGTGTGTATTCGTTAGCTTGAAGAAACGTGGATAAGCAAATTTCTACTTCGATTTTTTCATCTTTGAAGACGGGGTGTTCAGATTGGTCATCCCATTCATCTTCCATTGGAGGAACGGCTTTCGCCTTTTGCCGCCTATGAATTTGCGTCTGGATACGTGGCTTTGCCGGCCTGGGTGTCACGGGAGATTTTTCTGGTGAATCAGGTCGTGTCATCTGAAGGAAAAGGATTGATAGGTGCATTCTGAAACGATAGACATCTTGCATTTCTCTATCGCATTCTAAAGATATTCAACCTCATATGAAACACTGGAAATTTTTTGAAGGATGTCCTTCTTGAGTCTCTCTCAATAACAAATGGATGATGACGCCAAAAAATGATATAATTTTTGAAAATGTGTGAGGAACATCACTAAAATAGCGTTCCACATTTCAAGTTATCATAATGCGAACACTCCGCTCTCCATTTCTCGCGGCCTGTTTAGTAGGTATGCTCCTCATGCTGAGTGGCGTTCTCTCGGCCCAAGCCGTCGGGCATGCTCCTCAGCATTCTCATCATCATACGTCGGCCACTCACGCGACGCCACTTTGTAGCTGGTATTGTGCGGCTGGCCAGGTTCATACTGTTGACCTTGTAGTTGTAGCTGCCCCAATTCTATCCTTCCTCGGGATAGAAAATGAGGAGCCAACAATTGTCACACCCTCCTTCCTCATTCCTTCGCCTTCCCGTGCGCCGCCTTCTGTGTAAGCAGAAACATTCCTTTTTTCTCTCACAGCTCAGAATCCCAATTCTCATAAGCAGCATGGTTGTTGCTTTGAATCAATTGTTCTTTAGAGATTCTTTAAAGGCCAATAATAGGCTTTGCTTTGAGCATGATGAGAATCAAGAGCATGAAACGAGCGGGCTTTCTAATACAGAATATGTAATGTGAAATTATAGTGTAAGGAGAAGGCATAGGATGGATTGCGGAATAACAATAATATTGATGGGTATTCGAAATGCCTGTCTTGGACTCTTAATCAGTGCGTTGACTATTGCAGGTAGCGGGACTATTGCCGGAGCTGCGCTTCTTGATGGAATGATGGGCAGCTTTGAGGAACGTATGGGGAAACGAGCGCAAGCCAAAGGGGAACGCCTCATTATCGGAGACTTTTACTCTGCGGAACGTCCGGATTCTCATGGTCCAATTGGAGCGATGGGTGACCATACTCATAATGAGGGTGAATTTATGTTCACCTACAAATACATGCGCATGTTCATGGAAGGAAACCGGGATGGGACGAAGAACCTGTCCAAGTCAGATGTGTTGAATGATTTCTTTGTCACGCCAACCGAGATGACCACCCAAATGCACATGTTTAGTTTCATGTACGGCCTGAATCAGACCGTGACACTCACTGCGATGATTCCCTATGTCTTGAAATCGATGGATCATGTGACGAGAACTGGTGTGAAATTCACAACAAAATCCAGTGGGTTTGGAGATATTCGATTAGGTTCTCTTGTGCGATTGTATGCCTTTGAAACACCGAGCATTGGATCGCATCGTTTTCATTTTAATGCAGCCGTCGGATTGCCCACTGGGGACATTAAGGCCACTGGCGCTACGCCGTTAGGTGTCACGCGGCTCCCGTATCCGATGCAGTTAGGGTCAGGTACGGTCGATTTATTGCCAGGTTTAACCTATGCCGGCGGACTGAATGATGTGAGTTGGGGCTTGCAAGCCATTGGGACGATTCGTCTTGGAGATAATAATCAAGGTTATGCGTTGGGCGACGAATATGAGGTCAGTGCGTATGGTGCCTATCGTTGGGCGAGCTGGATCAGTAACTCTCTCCGTTTCAAATGGAAAGACTGGGCTAATTATGAAGGCCGGGACCCGAATATTTCCCGTACGAATCCTATGGGTGTGCCATTGGTCCCAACAGCAGAAACAAATCGCCGGGGCGGGGAGCGTCTCGACATTCTAGCGGGTATCAATATTCTCTTTCCGGAAGTCATGGAGCTGGAAAATCACCTCGGCTTGGAAATTGGTGTTCCGATCTATCAAAACCTTGATGGACCACAATTGGAATCTGATTATACTTTTTTTGTTGGCTGGCAGATTATCAACTAATGTAAGCTATGGCAGCGAAATACAACACGGAGGAAAAATCCTTATGAGTAACGTCATCAAATATATCCTTATCGCCTACCTCATTTTCATAGGCGGGGCCATGATGGCCCAAGCCTATGAAGTAACCCAAGTGAGAGATGGAGCCACTATTAGAGGAAAGGTCACTTTTTCCGGAACTCCTCCAGGACCACTGCAGTTTGAAGTCGAGAAGAATCCTGAAGTGTGTGGCGGCCAGCGAAGCCTGGTGAAAGTTGAAGTCCAGAATGAACTGCTCAAGGGAGCTGTCGTAATTTTGGAAGGGGTAGAATCTGGAAAGCCTTTCGCGAAACAAGAATTTCAGGGAGATGCTCCTGGAAAAGGAACATTTCAGTATGCCGAGGGAGAAAAGTTAGACTTACAGGTACACACCAAAAACTGTAATTTTGGCCCCTTCACGGGAGTATTGACTCCTGATGAGGCGGTGCGATTTAACAATCATGATTCCATTAAGCATACCCTGCATACCTTCGTATCATTAGATTCTGGGGGAAGTATTTTACGGACGCTGCATAATCGAGATATTCGTCCCGATGGGGCCTTTGACCGCACCTTTGGTTCCGATAAATTGAAGGAAAGCAGGGTGGTACGAATTACGTGTAATCGGCACGATTTTATGCAGAACTGGCTCTATGTGGTAAAGAATCCCTATTTTGCTATTTCAGATGTACACGGACATTTTATGATCGAGGATATTCCGCCAGGGCACTATATCATGCGGGCGTGGCATCCGGTGCTCGGTCTTCAGGAGCGAGATGTGCGATTGATGCCAAACACGGCTTTTGTGGCTAACTTTGCCTTTTTCCGAATAAGGGAAAAAGCGATGACTTCTAGGAAGCTGTCTTTTCAATCAGAGGAAGCAGCCAAAAAAGAGGTTTCTAGCTCTTTAGACTGACAATGAGGCTAGGGGCATAGACCATATTGATCTATCTATATCAGAAATACTGATCGACTGTTTGCTGAAAGGCAGAATATGAACGGTTATGAGGAAAAGGCCTTTCATCTGTGTTATATCGAATTGATCAACCGCTAACTTCGATGTTTTTTCCAACGATCATTTTTGATTTCAATATGCCTTGTGCTGCGAACAAAGCCATAAAAGGAGCATACTCTGAATACAGTGTATTCCCTTGAAAATAGAAAATAATATGAACAAAGAAAAGCGACCTGAGCAACAACGAGTAAGTAGAGAGAAAACATGATCACTCTTTTTCTGTCATGAGATGTGATACCTATAAATCCTTCCGGACTTAACGCAAGACTGACCACACCCACGATAGTGATCACGGCGAGCATACCCGCCGCTCCCATATTTCCATACAGTTGATTGAGCCACACCTGCCCGGTCAAAAGACCAAAACTACCAACGATGAGGTATACATTAATGCCGATAATCAGACGATTCAATAGAATCTTGTTCCATATCAAGA
>QIMB01000079.1 GCA_003233615.1 Nitrospirota bacterium | reverse complement strand
ATGAGTAGTTCGAATCTCATACCTGCCTTCGAGCAAGTGGGTGGCGAAAGAATTCGGAAGACGAGAGATTCTTGATTAACGAGTGAAAAAAGTCAAGAATGTTTGGAGTGTTCTTTGACCGAATGTTTTGGGATGAAGATGGGGACTGTCGCTGTTATTCGCCGTCTCCACAATCAAAAATGAATGGGAAGGATCTGTGTATATCGTAATTCACGAAACGACCTGAAACCCTTCACGAGCAGCGGCTTCCCGCAACCGATGATCGAGACCGATTGGTTTGAGAATCTCTGGCGGACTTTAACCCAACGTCCAGTCTTATTATTTCGGTTCTTCGTGGAATTGCATGGGTTAACTATGAGGAGACTTTGCTCTAGACTTCCCCTCCTTTGTAAGGAGGGGCTAGGGGAGGTAGAGACATGGGAATGGGCCACAAACCGCTGAATGATTTGAAAGAACTGGAAGTGGGATCACTCCATACCAACACACGGAAACACAATCATTGATCACGAGGATGCAAGGACAGGTCGAATCTATAGCTAAAATTCACCCACTCAACTTAAGTGAAGCCCCATAATCATGAACCATGAAATCATTGACGAAGGGAAAGGGTAGGACTAAACTGATAAAAGTAGTACTTTTTCTAGGAGGTATTTCATGCTGGAATCTGTCATCACTCGCAAGGGACAAGTGACCATCCCTAAACCCATTCGCGATCAATTAGGACTAGAAGAAGGTGAGAAAGTCATGTTTATACAGCGAGGGGATGAGGTGCTACTGAAAGTGCTTCGCGGATCCATTCTTGACTTAAAGGGCACTGTACGTCCCTCTACTCGTCCGGAAGATTTTGCCCGAATACGCCAGACGGTCAAAAAAAGTATAGGTCGAAAAGCAAGGACCCGTGACTAAGGTCTTTGTCGACACCAATGTCTTTCTTCGTTTTTTGACGAACGACGATCCGGCCAAAGCGAAACGAGTTGAAACACTATTTCGGCAGGCAATCCAAGGCAAAATCCAACTCATCACCAGCTTACTCGTGATTGCAGAAATCGTCTGGACCTTAGAATCCTTTTATCACCTATCCAAGGAAGACATTGCCTCCAAAGTAGAAACCATTCTCAACACACCCAACCTCCTCTGTCCAGAAGCCGAGATCATTGTCATGGCCCTGGATCTCTATGTCCAAGGGAACATGGACTTCATCGACGCTTTTCATGCCTATCACCTGCAGGCCCAAGGACTCTTACAAATTGCGACCTATGATCGAAAACACTTCAACCGGGTTCCTTGGCTTGAAATCTATCCCCTGTAGCTTCTCTTCCTTCTCCTGAGACAACGTCCCATACACGCCATCAAGGAAAAGAATACTGACCTGGTGGGAAAGATCACCTGAACGTCATTAAATATTGGTTCATTGACTTAGGCACTGGCGGAGGTGAATCCGGCAACCACATCTTGGGCCAAAAACCGCCGGAAGATATCTCGAACCTCTCCTCACTCCCTCACAGTCACTCTTCTTAGATCAATCATAAATTTGGTGGAGTGTGCCTCAGGAAGGGTTTTTGTCGTCATTCCTGCGGAGGCAGGAATCCAGAGCACCGGCTCTCCTTGGCACAGCAATCGTCAATTTCCTCACATGCTTCATCCTGGCGGATTTTCTGACAAAGAAACGGCAATGCCCGCCTGTTTGGAACGTCTGGAGCGATCATCGTCTTGCCTGGCTCCCGATGTCCATGCTCTGGATCCCTGTCTTCACAGGGATGACGGCGTCACTCTGCTGAGATGCTACATGGACAGCCTAGCCAAAGAAGCATGAGTACTCGTCCTTTTTTACGACGGCGAGAAACTGCTCGATAGCCGAGACTTCAGGAACGGGTTCATAGCGATGCCATTTCAAATCGGCGCGTTTCCAATAGACCTTCCACATTTCTTGAGCTCGCACGAAGGTGGCCTTCGCAAAGGAGCTTTCATGCTTTATCTCCGGCTTGTTCCATTGTGGGCGGATCTCAAATAATTCAATGCTTTGACCAGTAACACGAAACCCGAAATCGAGCTGAGGCCGAATATGTGGTGGAGGCCGAAGCTTCTCGACAAATACACCGACTGTGTTTTCGATTCTCTTTCGCTCAATATCATTTAGCGCCATACTTTTGTCCCATAACAGAATTCACGGCTAAGTGTCAGGCCGGACACCCATCAGTTTCAATCGCCTGTTTGTCCGTAGGCGGCTGACAAGCGGCACCAGACATGGACTCTGCTCGCCTGACTTGCCATTACCTCAGCTTCAATTCTCGTTGTAATCTTACACAAAATTCAAACACTCGCTTCAATTCGTTCGTTTCAGCAATAAACATCGACATCCCTTTGTTGTATATTTCAAAGGTTGTCTCTTTTTCATCCGCGCTAATTGTAACTTCTTCATACTCGATTGGCACTCCGCCCTCTTTATTGCCGAGCGTACCCTTGATTGACATGATGTCTTTTTCTTCGATGAGACGGGAAAGTTCAAGTGGAATATTTCCCTCTTCCAAAGTTTTCGCGACTAACTTTGTTCTTTGGGACGGTTTGTTAATCATCCCGTATTTGTATCTGATAAACTTCACATTCATATTTTAGCCTCCACACAGACATCAACCACTTGCGTGGTCATGAACACCTCTAAATCCTCGCCTCCCGAATCGCCTTGGGGGTCACTCGTAAGACCTGTTGGCGCATGACCAATAAATAATCATCGGCGCGTGTGCGCTGATCCTCCGCTTGGTAACCATTGATTTCGATTGAGCTCGACTCACACCACTCTCTTAACGCCTTTTCTTGTTTTTCCGATTCATATTCATACCACTTCTCCAACATGCCTCTATCCTCAAGGAAATCCTTATACCTTGAATAGGCTCCCTTTCTGCTGAACATCGCATGAATCAGTGCCACTTCATCGGGAAGGTACTCATGCGCGAAATCAAGAACGAGATTTTTT
>QIMB01000152.1 GCA_003233615.1 Nitrospirota bacterium | reverse complement strand
GTCCGACGGTTTCCCAAACGGCGTGGTGAGCTGTACTTCTTTGAGTCGTGTCAGTCCCTCCATATGATAGAGACCACTTCCGCCAATAATGGCGATGTCTGCTTTAGGTATTTTAACTGTTTGTGTACCTGCGGGCACCGTGTTCAATCCTCCAAGCTGATGAGAGTTAACTTCTAGAACATCCGACTTGGTCTGCTGCTTCAGCTGAATGCCGCTGTAGCAGAACACGCCCGTGTTGTCGTGAATAAAAACATGAAATCCGTTGTGCGGCCTTGACAGGAATATCTGATTCTTCAACGGTAATCCATTGAATGTCTGGTTCTTTTCGAAACCATGACAATTGACGCTTTGCAAAATGCCTGGTATCGCGTTTCAATAATCGCACGGCTTCATCATACGAGTACTCTCCCGCGAAATACCCTGAAAATTGTCGATACCCCAATCCCTTCATTGATCCTAAGTGTCGCACATAGCCTTGCTGCAGAAGCCCTTGAGTTTCTTGTACCAGGCCTTTCTCAATTTCCCATTCCACACGAGTATCAATTCGGTGATAGAGAGTTTCACGCTCCATGGTGAGGCCGATGAGTAAGAAGGGATACTGCGATTCTTGAAACTGATGTTCTCGTTGCACTTGAGACAAGGGTATGCCAAGTGTGTGGTAGACCTCGAGTCCTCTGAGGACTTTGGGGTGATCATTGGGATGAAGACGTTTCGCAAGGTCGGGGTCGACTTGGTGTAATTTTTCATGCAAAAATGACTGTCCCTGCTCTCTCGCTTCTTGTGCGAACGCTTCGCGCATTGGCCAATTTGCTGGTGGTGCCGGGCACAACCCTCGTAGCAACCCGCGAATATAGAGCCCTGTTCCTCCAACCACCAGAGGAAGAAGTCCCTGACTATGTAATCGAGAGACTTCTTGTAATGCATGACGTCGATAATCGCCTACGTTAAATGATTGGTCGGGCAGGACAAGATCAAGTAATCGATGAGGAACCCCTTGTCGGTCTTGAAGGGTCGGTTTATCGGTCCCGATATCCATTCCCCGATACACTTGGCAGGAATCAGCAGTCAAGATTTCAGTGTGAAGGGCTTTGGCAACTTCAATACCAATGCGGCTTTTTCCGATAGCCGTTGGACCAACAATGGCCACGATGGGTTGATGAGTCTGTATGCGCTCAGTGTGGATCATGTGGAATCAGGCCTTTGCATGTTTTTCTGAAGCCCGTGCAAACAGGGTATTCAATTCTTCCACTGAATGTCGAATAGCCACTCGTCTTCCATGAGGACAGGTCATTGGAAAATTCTCTTGGGCCCAATCATGAAGCAATGTAGAAATTTCTGGAAGGGTCATGGTCCGTCCGGCTTGCACAGCACTTTGACACGCCATTGTCGCAAGAATAGGTCTGATCAATGTGTCTATGGAATTCGTAGATTTCCACTCCGCAAGTTCCTCCAACAGTTCTAACACCAATGGTCCAACGGTGACAGTGCCAAGAATCGCAGGCACAGACCGAACGACATATGATGTGGGGCCAAATCGTTCAATATCTAAGCCTGTTTGGGATAACACAGGCAGCCATTCTTCGATTAACGTGGCTTGGTGAGGAAGAAGCTCGATGGGTTCAGGAATGAGTAAGACTTGCTGTGCAATAGCTTTCTGGTTCCAGTTTTGAAGCAGTCGTTCAAAGATCACACGTTCATGGGCGGTATGTTGGTCGATAATATAGAGATCCTGGTTGATGTGTCCTAATACGTAGGTCTGATGAATTTGCCCAAGGGGGACGACATGAAATTCTTGCTTGTGCACGATATAGCTTGCTGGAGGTTCCTGAGCAAACAAGGATGCATGAACAGCCTGGCTGCCTCCCCTATGAGGAGAAAATTTCGAAGATGCGACTGGCGCAACGGCTAATGACTGTACTGTCGGTTTGGCTGTTGGGATGTGGAATTGGGTAGAAACGTCCTCGCGGTCCTTTGCTGGCAGATCAATGTCGAAGGTTGAACTTGTGATAAAGGTCTGCCTGATCGCATGTAGGATTCCCGAATGGACCACTTCTGGATGAGAAAAACGAACTTCACGCTTTGTTGGATGAACATTGATATCCAGCGTGTGAGGATCAAGCCGAATGCAGATGATAAATTGAGGATGCTTACCCTTTGGTAAAAAAGACTTGTAGCCTTCGTAGATGGCATGCATGATCGTTGTGTTTTTAATCGAACGTCCGTTGACAAATATTTCCTGCGGAGTTCGTGAGATTCTTGCATGATGCGGACTGACGGTGAATCCTGTGAGCTGAAACGGACCAGGTGTTGGAGTCAACGAGAGGAAACGATCAAGAAATGAAGGCCCATACATTTGCATGACACGATCGTGCATCGAAGATGCTTGAGGATAATCCAGGATCTTATGATTATGATGTAACAGTCGAAAGTGAATGTGTGGATTAATGGTTGCCGCTTGTTGGACGGTATACGAAATTTTAGAAAATTCAGTAGCAACGGTTTTTAAAAATTTCAGGCGGGCTGGAGTATTAAAAAAGAGATCCTGAACTTCCACCTGCGTGCCTGACGCACCAGCATAATCTTGCGTCTTCCAGCCCTCACCGCCTTCGGAATGTGTGTGGGTACCGACTGGGGACTCAGATGGAACGGTTTTTAAACTCAATCGAGCCACAGAGGCGATACTGGGCAACGCTTCCCCACGAAATCCTAACGTCGTTAACCTCAAGAGATCGTCTTCTGCGTGCAGTTTACTGGTTGCAAATCGTTGACACGCCAGGTGTGCATCCACCGGATTCATCCCCATACCATTATCTGTCACACGTATGAGCCGACGACCACCGTCTTCTATTTCAATGGTAATGAGTGTGCTCCCTGCATCAAGACTGTTGTCGATGAGTTCTTTCACAACGGAAGCGGGCCGTTCGACAACCTCGCCAGCCGCAATTCGACAGGATACGGTATCTGGAAGAACACGAATTTTTCCAGTCACGAAGGGAGACATGGGATGAGTTCAGAAAGAAATAGCTGGAATGGGCACACAACGAGAGGAGAACGTGAAGACAATCACGAGAGACCGGCTTTTTTCAATTGGTCCTTCGCATGAGTTGCATCAGGAGAATCCGGGTAATCCTGAATGACCTGGTTCCAATGTTTCTGTGCTTTGGATCGTTGGTCAGTTTCGATCATGATCTGTCCAAGTTTGTATAAGGCTTGGCTCCGGTATTTTGTATTGGGATAAT
>QIMB01000082.1 GCA_003233615.1 Nitrospirota bacterium | reverse complement strand
GAATAACGCAATGGAGGAACCACCAAGACCAAAACCGGCAATGACTTCCATCAGCACGTGTGTCGGCAGTTGTTCCGGCATGATGTTCACCAGCAGAAGATATACCCCAAGAATTCCTAAGGAGGCCAAGCTGACCAACGCAAAGCCCATGACAGAACCAGCATGCAGCGCAACAGTAAACGCATCGGCAAGAGATTTGTTGGCTGAAACTGTTGTGCGCACATTGCCCTGTGTCGCGATCTTCATGCCGATGAAACCCGATGCAATCGAAATAATCGCGCCTACAATGAACGCAATGGCGGTATAGATCCCTTCATTCACATAGTCGGTATGATGATCATCAATGAGAAGGGCAATGATCGCCGCAAAGACCACCATAAAGATGGCCATGAATTTATATTCCTGTTTGAGGAATGCCATGGCCCCATTCGCGATAGCCGCATGAATCTTCGCCAGACGTTTCTTGAGTTCGGGATCGTCGATACCCAAATCGACAGGGATTTTTTGTACTGAGGAAGAATAATAAAACGCAATGGCCAAACCCAGAAATGAGAGGGCCAGAATAATCGTTATCGCCATGTTAAATAGATCTCCTGTAAGGAAGCGGACTCAAGAAGGGTATACTCATGAACAATGCCAGCTGTTTACAGCAGCCTGACACAGGCTTACATCGAACTGCCTCATGAGCACAGAAAAACACTCCATTTTTACATTAATTGCCGAATGAAGTCAGACTAACCGGGGAGTGAAATACAATATGAAGGATTGTCTTAAACCGGCCAGATACAATAACGACACCGCATGATAGAAGGTGATATGTAGTACCTTTACCCAAGGCACTACCAAGGCACTACCCTCAATGTTGAATATGAAGGGATGTATTCTACCTGTCTTTCAAGTAATGTTCAACCTAAAGACGGCAGTTGAGCGCGAAAAAGCTGTGCAAACAATTGATGTGCATAGGGAATTCAAACAATACGTGGTCACCTTGTGGGTGATGAGTCAATTTTTGAATTTCCTAGGCGCTTCAGGGGGTTCTGCAGACTTTCGTGATCCAACTGCCGTTTGTAGGTTCAAGGTAGAAACCCTTATGATAAGGAAATTTTCTTCTTCAACGCTTTCACCTCTCAGGCTCTTCAAGACCCCAATATCTTGGGCATTCAGGGCCTGTTGAATATTCACACTTCCATAGCCCCTACATGCTCAAGATGCTACCGACGTGAACAGCCAAGGGAATGGTCAAAAAAGCATGAGTCTTTCCGAAGGGTCCGTCCAGCAAGGCCGCAGCCTTTTTAGCGCGCGGAGCGTACGCTCAGTACGTGAGCACGGCACAAGGGCGAGAACGCCGTTGGCGACTTTTTTCAACATTCCCATTCACGTAGGCTTCAGCAAGCCCTGTAGTTCATCGAGTCGTAGAACTCGCCATTCTCCCGGTGCCAGTGTTGCCAATTGAATAGACCCAATGGCCACACGGATCACGCGCAACGTGGGATGTCCCACCTGAGCCGTCATGCGGCGGATTTGCCGGTTCATGCCTTCATGGACTTCTATCCGCAACCACACTGTCGGTACCGACTTTCGAAAACGAATGGGGACAGGACGCGGATGGACCGTTGGCTCTTCCAAAAGAAGCTCAACTCGTGCCGGACGAGTCCGCTTGCCTTTCACCATCACTCCATGCCGTAATCGAACAAGTGCTGCGTCATCCGGAATACGCTCAATTTGTACCAAATAGGTCTTGGGAACTTTGAACGAAGGAGAAGTCAACCGAGACGCAAGATCACCATCTGCTGTCAGCAGTAATAAGCCTTCACTATCCATGTCTAATCGACCCGCCGGATAGACGTGCGGGACATCCACATACCCTGCCAAGGTCGGACGACCTTCCGAATCAGTAAATTTCGACAACACCCCATAGGGCTTGTGAAACACCAAATGGCGAGGAACGCCTCCGTGCTTTTCATTGAACATGTGAGGAAATGTCATAACAGAGCCACCTCAATATCTCCTCACACAAAATATCCCAGACAAAGAGGATTTCGTTCTCTTTGATTGCCCCATCTTACATTTTCTGTTACGGTGAACGAGAATTGCACACCACAAGCACACACCACATCTTTTCGATTTAACTTAATAGGATTGACACATGGCGTGGGAACCTAAAGATCCATGGGGCGGAAGCGGCAAAGATCCTCTGGATGAGGCCTTGCGTAAGGCCCAAGATTCTATCAAGAATCTTGTTCCAGGAAAGGGCATGAAGTCCATCATCTTGATTGTGATTGGCGTCTTAGCCCTCTGGCAAGCCGTCTTTATTGTCGCGCCTGACGAACAAGGCCTGGTCAAACGTTTCGGGGATATCGTCCGGGTCGTGGAGCCTGGCCCTCATTTTAAGATGCCATTTGCGGAAACAGTTGATACCCCAAAAGTTGAAAAACTGCATCGGGTCGAAGTCGGGTTCCGCACGGACAGGGGTCGCACACGGTTCGTGCCTCGCGAAGCGCTGATGCTGACGGGCGATATGAATATTCTCTCACTCGAATTTATCGTCCAATATAAAATTAACGATGCAAAAAAATACCTCTACCAAGTCGCTGCTGTCGAAACCACGATTCATAATGCTGCTGAAGCCGCAATGCGCGAAGTCATCGGCAAAAGTAAAATTGATGAGGCTCTGACGGTCGGGAAAGCTGAAATTCAGCAAAATGCCCAGATCTTGTTACAAGGCATTCTTGATCAATACCAGGCCGGTGTACAGGTTGCCACGATCCAATTGCAAGACGTCAATCCTCCCGATGCCGTGTCCGCCGCATTCAAAGATGTCGCCAGCGCGAAGGAAGATCGGGAAAAATTGATCAATCAGGCCCACGGCTACCGCAACGATCTCATCCCCAGGGCTAAGGGAGAAGCCGCACAAGAAATCAATCAAGCCCAAGCATACGCCCAAGCGAGAATTAGCCGAGCCGAGGGGGAAGCCAGTCACTTCCTTCAAACATTAAAAGAATACAAACAAGGAAAAGACGTGATTAGCAAACGCGTGTATATCGAAACCATGGAAGAAGTGCTGGCCAACACCGAAAAAATTATTCTTGACTCCAACGCAGCACGCAACGTCTTGCCATATCTTCCCTTAGATCGTCTTCGACAATCCCGTGGAGGTGCTTCGCAATGAAACAAAATCTTATCCTCGGGATTGTCTTAGTCTTGGGCGTACTCATTACGTTGGGGCTCTCACCATTTTTCGTCGTGGATTTGACGGAAACGGCCATTGTCGTGGCATTGGGGAAACCGGTGCGGACCATTACCGAACCGGGTCTCAAATTTAAAATTCCCTTTTACCACCAAGTCACCTTCTTTGATAAACGCTACTTGGATTATGACGCCCCGGCACGGGATGTCATTACCAGTGATAAAAAATCCCTGGTCATCGACAATTTCGCCAAATGGCGGATTGTGGATCCGTTGAAAGTGTTTCAAGCATTTCAGACGCAACGCGGCGCCCTCCAACGATTAGATGACATTGTGTATTCCGAACTTCGAGTTGAACTGGGTCGGCATGAACTCGCAGAAATTGTCTCGGACAATAGAGCGCTCATTATGCAAATAGTCTCTGATCGGTCCAATGAAAAAGCGTCGGTGTATGGGTTGGAAGTCTTAGATGTACGAATCAAGCGAGCCGACCTTCCGGAACAAAATGAAAAGGCTATTTTTGCTCGTATGCAAGCTGAGCGCGAACGCACCAAGGGATACCGTGCGGAAGGCGAAGAAGAAGCGCAGAAAATACGCTCTATAGCTGAGAAAGATAAAGAAATTATTTTGGCCGAAGCCTACAAAACCGCCCAAGAATTGAGAGGGGCAGGTGAAGCCAAAGCCTATAAAATCTACGCGACCGCATACAAACAAGACCCGAAGTTCTTTGAATTTGTCCGGACCATGGAAGCCTATAAGAAAGTATTTGCCAAAGATACCACCATGGTCCTCACGCCAGACTCCGAATTTCTCAAATTCCTCAAAAAACGGTAGCACACTAATCCCCTCCACCTCTCCGTTCGGCACTACTGCCCGACTTCTATCACGGTATCTTTCCCATGGCTAATCCTGAACATGTCGACCTCCTGATCAAGGGTGGAGTCGAGGAATGGAATAAATTCCGTCGAAATTCCCAATCGCCGCAACCAGACCTGAGTGGAGCTGATCTCTCCGGCTATGACTTTACGAGCCTTGATTTAAGCCACGCCAACTTGGAGGGCGTAGACCTCTCCGATGCCTATCTCTATCGAGCTAATTTCACAGAATCCAATTTGACCCGAGCCAACCTCACCGAAGCCGACATCCTTGAAGCAAACTTCATCAAAGCCAATCTTTCCTACGCGACGATGATCAGAGCCGATCTCTCCGCAACCGGCCTCATCGCCTGCAACTTAGAAGGTGTGAATCTCGAAGGATCTAACCTCACACGAGCCTCACTGCCTTGGGCCAACCTCACCAAGGCCAATCTTTCAAAAACCAAACTGCATCTGACCGACTTGCGTGAAGCACAATTAATTCACGCCAACCTGCAAGGCGCCTCCCTTCAAGACACGTCATTCACCGGAACACTCCTACAAGAAGCCAACCTCCTTGAAGTCACAAATGTCTCCCTTGATCTCCTCGCCAAAGCCAAAACTCTTTACCTGGCTCAACTCGATCAGGAATTGAAAGATCAACTCCTCAA
>QIMB01000083.1 GCA_003233615.1 Nitrospirota bacterium | reverse complement strand
AACCAGATCTAGGGAGGTCTGCGTTTGCAGGATATATTCAACTCTTCCCTGAGAGGTGATAGGAAACCAGACCCGCCGGACGGATGGACCTTGCTGAGGTCTCAGCGTTTTATAGATGATCCGTCCCTCTATGGCTTGGCTGAGTAGAACGGGGGCAAGTCCAGCGACGACTTCGACTCCTTCCCCTTTCCATTGTATGGTGCCTTCGCGATTGAACACGACACTGTCACGAATCGCTTCCCGTAGTTCATGTTCTTCATTTTCAAGATGGGCATCATCATCTGTTTCATGACGGGATTCTTTGTGAAGAATTTCTTCGATTTCTCCTGTTTCCTTTTTGACGCGCTCTGCTTGAGGTTGAACCATTGAGAGTAACTGCGCATCGACATGCCGATGCAGGAGAAAGGACAGGGTGCCGTATAAGGACACACAAAATATCAAAAGAAGCAGGGTGATCAGCGAGACGCTCGACCAACGAATGCGTGTGTGAAACGAAGGCATTGGGTTACATTTCTGTGATTTTCAAGACATATCCCACCCCGCGAACCGTATGAATGAGGGGCACTGAGAAATCCCGGTCGATTTTTGCGCGAAGCGAGCGAATATGGACATCCACGATATTGGTGAGGTTGTCATACTGAATGTCCCACACATGTTCAATAATAGCCGATCGAGTCAGCACGCGATTTTCGTTTCGCATGAGGTACTCCAAGATCGCATATTCTTTATTCGTGAGTGTCTGCTCTTGTCCTCCTCGCCATACTTGATGCGTAACGGGATCCATTTCCAAGTCTCCCACTTTCAAGCGGATGTTTGACTGCCCGCTTCCACGCCGGAGAAGGGAGCGGATCCGCGCAAGAAGTTCAGGAAAGGCGAATGGTTTCGTGAGGTAATCATCCGCCCCCAGGTCTAACCCCGCAACTCTATCTTCAATGGCATCCTTTGCGGTCAGAAGAATGATCGGAACCGATTTCCCCTGGCTTCGAAGCCGCCGACAGATCGACATGCCATCAAGGTTGGGCAGCATGACATCTAAAATAATCAGGTCATATGGAATGGCGTTGGCCATAACGTAGCCTTCATCTCCATCTGCGCTCAAGTCAACGGCATACTGTTCTTCCGTTAACCCCTTCACAATAAACCCAGCCACGCCTGAATTGTCTTCAACTAATAGAATTCGCATGATCTTCTTGGGAAGGAATCTAATCTTCCTGGTGATGTTTCGCAATGGTTGACGAAAAAATCTTTGCTTTTCTTTATTTCCTGGTCTTGTTCAAAAAGGGATCATCTCCCTTCTCAAATGTGTATCCAACTTTGGAGCATTGGGTAAAAAGTCTTAAACCCTCAGGTAAGCATTACTTCCTCGGTCAAAACCTTTCCCGACGACGTAGCTTTTTCTCTGAATAGCCCCAAAAAGAGATTGGCCAGAAGCAGAAAACAGCCAAGCAGTAACCCTCCGACACCAATTGAAGCAAATATCTCTGTCAAGACATGGGAATGCGCCGCCTCCCGTCCAATAGAAGGGGCTAACATAAACATGGTGAGCCAGGAAAACGGATAAAAACTGCTGAGGCCAAGAGCCACCGAGGAGGAGGTCTTCATGTTTGGCTTGAGATCAGAAAACATCACGAGGGGAATCAAGGCAAGGGAGAAGGCTGCAATGCCGGTTGCATGAAAATGCGCTCGTTGAGCATAGCGCCAAATTTTGTCTGGACTCTTGGAATCGTGGAGAGTTGGATGAGACGCTATCCCTTCGGTAATATAATTTTTGAAGACAGCTTCATTAATCCCAAAGGTGATACCCATAAGTACGCCAAACAAAAGTCCAAATAGCACAAGGGCTAGTCCTATTTTTACACGGTTCAATTCATTGTTCATGTGGTTTCTCCAAATCCCCACGGCTTTAACCGTCGGGATCATTCAACATCGATAAAGAGTGCCTTCTTGTTTCGAATAAAAAATGAACTTTCAATATATCCTGGCTATTCAGGAGCCAGGTCAGCACACCAGCTCTCTGAGCCGGTGTGCCGTTTTTTTAATCGTGGTGTTTCCCTTCAGACTTTTCCTGTTCATCTTGATCTTCGATGTCACTACTCAGCAGTTCACCAGACTGTGCATCAACCTTGATTTCGGTCACCATACCAGTTGTGCTCGCAATTTCAATTTCATACACAGCCTTACCCTGTTCGTGTTCAAGCTCTGCTTCGAGTACCTGATCAGGAAACTTCGTTTTGGCTGTGGCGATCGCTTCCTCCATGGAAAGTGTGGCTGGAGACACGCCTTCTCCTTGTTCATGGGTTTCCTCGGAACTCATGGCCAACCCCCACGTCAACAATACTCCACAGGCCAGCAATGCGAAAATCATGTAATAGGAACGTTTCATGAAAATACCTCCTTGGTAAGATGGTTATGGCTACGTTGATTCATGAATTAACCATACCTCGTCAACATGAGGTGGTCATGAAGAAAGAATGAAGATTTTTTCATGTTTTGGAGAAAAGGGAGACAGGTATTTTCTCCCAAGAAAAGGAAGGCTCCCAGCTGTTCTACTTCTTTGGGTGAGGGTTCTTACCCGTTGGTACAACTACCAGGGCCTGATACTCTAAGGAAGGAAGTAGAGGACGGTAGGATAAAAGAGGAATTTGTGCCGCAGAGCAAATTTTCGTTCGCCACAACGCGTTCTGAAGACGAGGTTTCTTTGGGGTTTCCCATATGAATTTCTATCGGAGGGATATCTCATGTGGGGTTGTATTGTGTTGTCGCGAAAAGGAATCTTTTTGCATGATCACCAGTATTCTGAAAAAAGAGCATCGATAATAGGACAATTCAGGAATAATTTTCCCTCGCATTGAGAGGGAATTGCGAGGAGAGTTTTTTGAAGCCACCGTAAATCAGCGATTTTCCTTTTTTTGAGTTGGTGTTCGATACCTTACATAAAAGCTGTGAAGGATACACCCTCAGCTTGCTGCGGGGCGGAATGTGCAAATGTGATTAGATAAT
>QIMB01000038.1 GCA_003233615.1 Nitrospirota bacterium | reverse complement strand
TTGGATGAGACGATCGGCTTCGATCGGTCCCCATGTACCTGCCTGATACTCGGGCAACCATTTGTGTCCATGAGTGGCCCAACCTTCTAAGATATCTGTGACCCACGCCCAGGAAGCTTCCACAGCATCCCGGCGCATGAAGAGTGACGTATCGCCGGTCATCACATCCAATAAAAGGCGTTCGTAGGCTTCGGGCGAAGGGGTGTCAAATGCATCACCGTATCGAAAGTTCATTTCTACAGGGTGAGTAGTAGACTTGGTGCCGGGAACTTTAGAAATGACTTGTAGGGACAGCCCTTCTTCTGGCTGGATCCGCAATTTCAGAACATTGGGAGCCTGAGGGATATCCGGATTAGCATTGAATAAGATTTGCGGAATTTCTTTGAATTGGACCGCGATTTCAGATGCTCGTTTTTTCATGGCCTTGCCGGTCCGTATGAAAAACGGCACTCCTGCCCATCGCCAATTTTCCACAAAGACCTTGAGGGCGACATAGGTTTCCGTCGTTGAGTCTGGCTGTACGCCTTCTTCCCGCCGATATCCTGGAACTTCCTGACCGTTGATGGTCCCATGGGCATATTGCGCCCGGACTGTCATGGTTTCTACATCCTTTCCGCGAATGGGTCGTAAACCCCGGAGGACATCCATTCGGGCATTACGTACAACATCGGGATCAAGCGAGTACGGTGGTTCCATTGCGATGAGACATAATAATTGGAGGATATGATTCTGAATCATATCGCGAAGTGCACCGGCACCTTCGTAATACGCTGCCCGGCTGCCAAGGGTCACCTCTTCGCTCACAGTGAGTTGCACATGATCAATATATTTATGGTTCCATATTGGTTCGAAGATCGAGTTGGCAAATCGCATAACCATGATGTTTTGTACGGTCTCTTTGCCGAGATAATGATCGATCCGATAAATTTGAGATTCATCAAACACGTTGCCAATAGCCGTGTTGATCGTTTGGGCGGACGTCAAATCATGCCCGATGGGTTTCTCGACAATGACTCGAGAGTAGGGTTCCTTTTGATCCGTAGGAGCGACCAATCCAACCTCGTGTAGGCCTTCGCATGCAGGGGCAAAGGAGTCAGGGGGAATGGCTAAATAAAAAATACGATTGCCTGGTAAGTTGAACGACGTTTCGATGGTTGTGAGGCGGTCACGTATGGTGGCATAATACTCAGAGGAATTAATATTCCCGGCACAATAAAAGAGACGGCTATGAAAGTGTTCCCACTTATCAGACTGGTACGTTTGTCGGGAAAACTGCTCGATGCCTTCTCGGGCGATGGCACGAAAAGTTTCATCAGAGAGTTCTTTGCGACCCAATCCCAAGACGGAAAAATTCTCAGGCAACAGTCCATCTAACATCAAGTTGTACAGGGCTGGCAATAATTTTCGGCGTGTGAGATCACCAGACGCTCCGAAGATGACAACTGTACAGGGCTGAGTCACAACAGCTCGGGTTGTCGTATTCGAAGAACTGGATGCGTGTGCGGGAGTGACCGCGCTCATGGCTATCTTCCTATTCGTGTAACAGGTCGTTACCGTTTGACACTATGTCCGCCAAAGGCATTACGGAGAGCAGCCAACATTTTCTCTGAAAAGGATTCTTCCTGTCGGGATCGGAATCGCGTGAACAATGCTGTTGATAATGTTGGAACCGGGACATCTTTATCTAAGGCATCCATCAACATCCAGCGGCCTTCTCCAGAGTCTTGCACATAGCCCTTGAGTTTTTCTAGCTTGGGATCGTCTTTCAATGCACCGGCTGCCAATTCTAAGAGCCATGAACGAACCACGCTGCCATGCATCCACAGGTCTGCAATGTTCGCCAGGTCGAGGTTGTACTCACTTTTGGACATCAATTCAAATCCCTCGGAATATCCTTGCATCATGCTGTACTCGATCCCATTGTGGACCATCTTCACATAATGGCCTGCACCATGGCCGCCAACATGGGCCCACCCGTTCTCCGGCGCCAATGTCGTGAAAATGGGAGCTAACTGAGAAACAGGACCTTTCTCTCCACCGACCATTAAGCAATAGCCGATCTGTAGACCCCAAATTCCGCCACTGGTTCCAGCATCGACATAATGAATGCTACGTTTTTGGAGATCCGCGGCACGGCGAACATCATCGTGGAATTTCGTATTGCCTCCGTCAATGACGATGTCATCTTCATCGAGAATCGTCCACAGGTGGCGAATAGTGTCTTCGGTGGGATCGCCGGAAGGCACCATGACCCAGACTGCTCGGGGTTTGGGAAGCTTGGAGACGAGATCTTCGATAGACGTGGCGCCTGTGGCGCCTATTGATTCAGCTTGCGTGATGAGGTCTGCGGTACGGTCATAGGCGACTACGCGATGCCCGCCTTGGGTAAGGCGCGTCACCATATTCATACCCATTTTGCCGAGTCCAATAAATCCAATATCCATCGTGCCCCCTCCTTGGGTTAAAACTACTTGTTGTCTTTTCGGTTCACAAACAGCGAAAAATGAGTGCGATGAATTAGGCCGATGGTTGATCCCGGCGGGCAACCGTGTGGACCGCGCGTTTCGTATTGAGTGCTAAGTCTAGATTGCAGGCCGCCGTGATGAGCCCAAAATGGGTGAAGGCCTGTGGAAAATTACCCAACTGCTCACCGGAATGTGAGACCTCCTCGGCATATAAACGGAGATGATTCGCATAGCTTAACATCTTTTCGAAGATCAGTCGCGCTTCACTCAAACGGCCGGCTTTGGTGAGGGCCTCGACTAACCAAAATGTACACATGCTAAAAGTGCCTTCTTCGCCCTCCAAACCATCGGATGCGGCGTGATTGGTATCATAGCGATAGACCAGGCTTCCAAGGGCCAATTGTTCTAAGGTACGATCGATAGTCGAAAGCATGCGGAGACAAAAAAGACAAGTGGCATAATCAGATTGGCCGCATCTAAGGCGTCACCATCGTAAGTTTGGACGAAGGCACCGATTTTTTCATTCCACCCTCGATCCATGATCTCCCGATAGATCCGGTCACGCTCGGTCATCCAACGGGCTCGGTTGCCGGGAAATCCGCGTTGGTCTGCCAAGCGAATCCCTCGATCCAGTGCGACCCAGCACATGACTTTGGAATAGACAAAATGCTGGCGTCCACCACGGACTTCCCAAATCCCTTCGTCGGGCTCTTCCCAATTGTCACAGACAAAATCCAATAATCGACACAGATTGACCCAGAGATCATACGAAATCGATGCGCCATGCTTATTGTACAAATACACGGCATCCATTAAGGCGCCGTACATGTCCATTTGTAATTGCGAAGCGGCGCCGTTTCCGATACGGACGGGGCGGGAGCCGCGGTGTCCATCTAGATGTGACAGTTCTTTTTCATCCAGATCACGACGACCATCAATACCGTACATGAGTTGAATCGAACCGTCTGGATTCAATTCGTGACAGCGAGCGTTAATCCACTCCATAAACCGTCCAGCTTCAACCGTGAAGCCCAAACGCAATAGCCCATACAAGGCAAAGGCCGAATCGCGGATCCAGGTATAGCGATAATCCCAATTACGTGGTCCACCAATATGTTCCGGCAAACTGGTGGTCGGAGCGGCAACGATAGCGCCTGTGGGGGCGTACGTGAGTAATTTGAGTGTGAGGGCGGAACGATGGACGACTTCCCGCCAACGGCCATCGTAGTGACATTGAGAAAGCCACCGTTGCCAAAAAGCGGATGTGTTACGAAAGGCTTCCTCGCCAGATTCAGGGGTGGATAAGAGAGGTGTGCCATTCTTCGTTTCCAAATATTCCAGAAAGAACGTCAGGCTTTCCCCCTGATGAAGAGTAAATTCTTGAAACGCCATACCTTCGTGTGTTTGGAGAGAGATGGGACTGACCAAGCCGACCGATTGATCCCCGGATTGAAAGATGACGCCTTTGGATCGGACCTCGATCTCATGGGTATCCTTTCCAAAATTAAACCCGGGCGAACATTCCAATCGAAAGGTGACCGTTCCGCGGACAACCGAGAGCATTCGAATGATTTGGTGGCGGCGCGGGCGGTAGCCAGCTTCGTCTGATTCCAC
>QIMB01000325.1 GCA_003233615.1 Nitrospirota bacterium | reverse complement strand
GATCATCGGTAATTCTATACCTGTCACCTTCTTTCACAACATAAATTTGGATGTAGTCGTTATGCCTGTCCAGAAAAGGCGTTGTAATTTCTATGCTGTCACGAATCGCTTTTAGCTGTGTCTTTTTCTTTAGCCAGGACCAGTAGGCATCCATGTGACCTTGAATATCACTCATCATGTGAATAGTCCTCCAGTGATCACTGGCGGAACGACAATATTGCAAAACTGCATAAATTCTTTCAATGTTCTCATGGCATCCCGAGTATCTGTGAAAATCCCAGGATCGACGGGGTGTGCCCACTTATCAGCATATCCTTCACGGTAGAGATGAAGGTGTGTTCCTCCGATCTCTTCACCATCGGGATTACGATGCGGCGCACCCCCATAATCCAGTCGGGCTAAGATAATGACACTGCGTGCCCGATTTTGTAGTTTACCCTTTTCAAGGTTGATCCTGCCACGCGCAATATCCAGCATAAATGATTCCTTCTCATCCAGCGATATCAGCGGAATACGTAATGAGCCACCGAGTTGTGGATATTGCCAGCCCTGGTCATCTTCCCGCTGTTTTTCCATTCTTAACAACAGATCGGCTTCGGTCTGACTCAATACCATCATAATATTCCTTATCTCGCCACCCGAAGCTCGCCGGACATGAGTTTGGGGAGGAGGGTGTCGCGGAGATTTGAAAGTGCGACTGAATGGTTACAGTTCAAAAGAAGCTTTTGAAACAAAGGCAAAATCTCTTGTTCAAAGTCTTGCGTGATTAAATCTATTGGTTTGGTAACCTTCAAATTTTCGAAAGTTGTTCTGGTAATCGTATCAAATACAGAACCATGAGCACTGGCTCTTAACTCACGAAGAACCCGCTGCAATGACAAATAGGTGAAATAGTCGGAATTGTCTACTTTGCCTTGTATCCCATAACACGACTGGTTCATTGCCATTGGTTTACCCACCAATGCGAGGCGACCGACCGTCCCTCTGGCGGAGACAATCGTGGTACCTGAACGTAAAACCTTAGTTGAGGAACTTTCCACTCCGGCTTGTGTAATCTGTTTCTCAGTTTGAATTACAAATGTATTTGATCCATTCGGGGCATCTACGACTGAAAACCACGGAATATCACCTTTCCAATACTTGGAAACTGAAGTTTTTGGTGTCCCTCCACCGATTAGATCAACAGCCTCAGAAAAAGGCACCACCTCCCACCCCACCGGAATCTCGCCCAGCTCGGAGTTTTGCATGGCGCCGCCCTTGGATTTGTAGGGCTGGCCCTGTGGGTCGGGGAATTCGAAGTCTACGAACCAGTGTTTGAAGAGCGCCTGGGCGATAGCCTCTAAGCTGCGGTTCTGCTTGCGGTTGAGTTCGATTTTTTCGTCGAGGGAGGAAAGGATCTCAGCGATGCGGATCTGTTCCGGAACATTAGGGAGATCAATTTCTACCCCCTTCAAAGCGACAATTGTTAGCGCCTTCTGTGTCGACCCTATGGTTATCTGGTCAAATGCTATTTTCGCAAGATTTGAGCGAAGCCATAATAATAGATATCCACCATTGACGTTGTCTGAAAAGCTCCGAAACCATGTCAGGTTCCCATCTTTGAAATAGAATTCTTCCCCCTCCTGAACCCGATATGGCACACCAAGCGTACCGACAGAAGTAAGTAATATGTCACCCACTTCTGGTGCCCCAAACCTGTTCTTAATTTCTTCAAACTTGTTTCTAGAAATGAATAGCTCCGTACTAACATCAGAGCCTGCCGCCCGCTCAATTACTTCCTTTGAGCGAAAAAAAGGTACGCCACTATTTACGTAATCTGATCGAAAAATCCGCTTGCTAGAAGTGATCTCTAGCAATTCACCTAGTTTGACTCGCGACCAATCACTCACACCTCCAACCACAGCTTCACCAAATTCTCCCGAATATGGGCTCGCCTCTTGAATGACCTCATAATCACGTTCGATAATCTTGCGGAAGCCCTCACTGATTTGCTCCCAATCCACTATATCGACAGAAAAAGGCAGGTTGGACTCTTCGAAAGCCTCTTTCAGTTCGATCAGTCGCTTCGTTGACCGCGATTTCCTTCCTGGCATAACCGCAATATCAAGGTCGGAGTGGGGCTTTGTTTCCCAGCGTAGCCGCGAACCGAATGCACGCACCTCAAGACTGGGGATCACCTCAGAGAGTATGCCTTTGATCAGACGGAGTTGCGCTGTCGTAAGATCAATCATTCTTTTCTTCCAAGTTTTTCTGCAACAACTGCACATCATCCAGAAAGCCGTGCGTGATGTCATAAATTTCAAGCGCTGTTACATGATTGTAGGTATGAGAGGTCTTGTTCCTGGCATTGTGATACTCAAACCAGGCCTCAACATCGTCAATGAGATGGTGTTCGGCCGCCAGACGAAAGAGTTGTTTGCGCGTTACACCATCGACGTAAGTTGAACCCAAATTGTGCTCCAGCCAGCGCTTCATAAATTTCCAGGCGAGTTCATAGGTAAATTCAAAGGACTGAATCACACCGGCCTGAACGGTGTTCCTTTGGGGGCGCGACAATGTTTCCATGAGTGGATCGTGGGAAAAATCAAGCGCCTCGTTTAGAGCGATAATCGCTTCTTTTAAGGAGGATAAATCTAAAAACATTATATTTTTCTCCCGGTTATTTCAAACCCCACCTTCGCCAGATTTTCTCGAATTCGCGCATCCAACGTCTTGCCCTGTTCCATCTGTTCTGCCAGTTCGGCGGTGAGTTTCTTCATTTTTTCCTCGAAGGGAATGCCGTCGTCTTTTTCGTCAGGGATGCCGACATAACGCCCTGGGGTGAGCACATGTTTGTGCTTGCGGACCTCTTCGAGCGATGCGCTTTTGCAGAAACCTTTGATGTCTTCGTAGGGTTTACCCTCACCCCAGCCCTCTCCCTCAGGGAGAGGGCTGGGTGAGGGTGAATTTTTGCGCCAGGCGTGGTAGGTGTCGGCGATTCGGGCGATGTCGGCCGCGTTAAATTTACGATTGC
>QIMB01000043.1 GCA_003233615.1 Nitrospirota bacterium | reverse complement strand
ACGTGTTGTCATCCATATTGATGCGGCGGGTTTCGCGGAAACCTTCAAGATAAGCCGCGTGATCAGCGAAGAGACGGCATTCCTTGATGTGAAATTGCTTGTCATTGGGGTGGCAGAGGTCGTCGATGTGGCTTTAGGGGGTACCGTAGCCATTCCCAATTCGAGTGCTCAAATCAACATCCCCGCAAATGGACTTGTTCCCATGGGTGGCGGCGCTGCGTCCGCCAGCGTTAATGTTGCACTTACGGCGATCAATCCGGCCATTGATGCGGATGTGATGCCGGGTGATTATAGCGCCGTGCTTGCGGGTGAGAGTGACTCGGTTGCCATCGAAAGTTTTGGGGCACTGCTCGTGGATGTACGTGATGACAACGGGGAACGCTATACCTTGGTTCCAGGACAGACGGCCACCGTGCGCATTCCCGTCGGCACGCTTTCGGATTCTCCACCGGCCACCATTCCTTTGTTGGTGTTCAATGAAATGACCGGACTTTGGGTCGAGGAAGGCATCGCCACACTGGCAGGAAGCCCGCCGGACCAGTTTTATACCGGCACGGTGCAGCAATTCGGTTTTTGGAATGCCGACCAAAGAATGAACACAATCCTTGTCTCAGGCTGTGTCCGGGATACTGCGAACCAGATCGTTGCAAATGTCAGGGTTAAAACGGAGGGCATTAACTACTCCGGCACGTCTTCTACCGTGACAAACGCAGATGGGAATTTCAGCGTGGCGATGCGCCGTGATGCCTTGGCAACCCTCAGTGTGACATTTTTAGACATCGACGGAAAACGTGTCACGACCACAATCAATGTCGGCCCTTTTACAGAAGATACCGAACTGCCCGACTGCATCGTGACAGAACCGGTTCCGCTTCAGATTATCAACCGATCTTTGCCGGGCGGAAGGGTGGGCACGACCTACAGCGCAAGATTTTCAGCCGCGAATGGCACACAACCTTATGAATGGAGTGTCATTTCTGGGAATTTACCCCCAGGCCTCACACTCAATAGCACGACGGGCCTGATCAGCGGCATACCCAGCGAAGCAGGTGGTTTCGATGGCACAGCACAGGTGCAGGACAGTTCCTCGCCCGCGCAGTCAGCGGAAACGGCCTTTTTCATCTTTGTGACGGCACCGCCGCCCTTTGCGATTGCCACACAGTCTCTTCCGGCGGGCACCGTCGGCACGGCCTATATCGCCAATTTGATCGCAACGAATGGCACACCGCCCTATAATTGGACTGTGCTCTCAGGAAGCTTACCCGATGGTCTGATCCTCGGGACAAACGGCCAAATCAGCGGCACACCCACGGCATCAGGAACCTTCACCCCAACGATTCAGGTGGAAGACAGTGCGGTGCCTCCACAGAAGGTGGAGTCGCCATTCACACTGATTACCTCATCTCCCAACACCTCGGTTCTTACACTGATAAAGAGAGGGAATGGAAACGGGACAATAACGAGGGACATCAATGGCATCAGTTGCGGGTTGGGTTGTACAGAGTACCCGATTGACACTGTTGTTACACTGACGAGTACACCGTCAGCCGATTCCCAGTTCACCGGATGGAGTGGAGACTGTAGCGGAATTGGAAGCTGTGTTGTTCCCATGGATTTGGACAGGTCTGTCACGGCGAATTTTACACCCGATCTTGGACTGAATGTCATTCTCGCTGACCCGAATTATACAGTGGTTGGAATGACCTCCAGTGCAACCCTCGGCGTTCCTGCCAACCTGGGTGCTGTAATGTTCTCTTCAAACAGCTCTACTCTCAACGTCGTTGGTGCCTCCGAGGATTTGAGTGCTGCCCTTTATGCTGTTCCGCTGACACGAGATATCAACGGTCGAGTTACGATGCTAGGGACTGGAGATCTTGTTTTTAGTGCATCCAGGATGGATGCGGGCCTTGCGGTCAAACCTGGAACCTCCACTCTTTTCTTTACCCGCTATCCAAGCAATGTTCTGTCTCAGCGGGTTGGAGACACCATTACCGATTATCCTTTGGCCGGCTTAGGTATTCCTCCTTCTGCTGGCGGAGCCATCTTTGCCCCAGCAACGCTTCCCAATGGGGGAAACCTCCTTCTCTCCAGCTATCCATCTGGTCAAGTTTTTACGGTGCCACTGACTGATAATGGAGATGAAACCTTTTCTCCCAGCACCGCGAGTCTTTTCGTAGATCTACCCCCTGGGGCTGGCGGGGCGATAGGCTACATTCCCTCTGGAATTTATGCAGGAGATCTAATTTATGTAAATTGGAACGATGGAACGGTCGATATCGTCGATATCGATTCGGCTACTGGTTTTCCGATTGACGCGACAACAAACCAACCCACCCTTGAAACAACAAACCCAAAGATCACGCAGTTTGCTTCGGGTCTTGGAGTGGGGCCTTGGGGTTTGACCTTTGATCCAGTGACAAACGATTTGTTTCTAACCACATGGGGAGGAACACCGTCGAATACCATCATCCAGATCACCGGATTTCCGCCGCCACCTTAATCTCCTTCGATTTTTATATGCAGGTGAGTGGCCTACCTTGAGGATGTAAGAGAGAACAATCACAAAAAGAGGGCGCTTCCTGTTTGGGAAGCGCCTGAGCTCATAAGGGCTTGATTCTAAAGGATCAAGCCCTTATTTTTTGTGCATCACTCTGAGCAAATTAAACCTCAGCGCCCAAATTTTCCCAAACCAAAAACAAACAACAAAGCCCTCTTCGTCTTCCGGCGACATCAAGGGCTTTCTGCTACAGTTTAATTTGAAAGCCTGTCTTTGATTTTTAATGGAGAGGATTCATTTATGCGGCCTTGACAACAGAACTCCGTAACGGTGTGCTTGTCTCTAAACAGAGTGGTGCGATGTGAAGGGGGGTTCCAAAACTTATTCCATGAGATCAATCGGGTTCCCACGTGCAAGAAATGTTTTGAAGGCATAAGGCATCTGAAATGCGCTCGTCCTGAGTCACTCTTTCCCAGAAATCGTGTGCCATTTTCTTTATTAACAGCGTGTCTTCCCCAAATTGCAAGCTCTTATTTTTATCTGGGACAAAGCTGTAAGGCAGTACTTCCCCAGCTTTCGGCGCAAATCCCATAGAACACATGTCATATATCGGCAAGAGTCGAAACACATCCCCCTCTATCGACAAGCTTAAATTACCCAAATGCATATCCGTATTATTGATGAGGTGGCCAAAACTCCACAAAAACTGCGTGTCATAAATGTGCTCTAAACTCACCAGGTTTTTCTTGTGGAGTGCGAACAGTACCCGCGGCCAATCTCTTCCGAGTCCGGTAAACTCAGCATCAACAAGCTGAAGTGAAATCATCGACATTCGTCCATATTCTCCGCTTCGATCAAATCGCTGCGATTCCAGAAAAAGTCTGCCCTTCATTTCGAGTAGCCTGGTTTTTGCGGCAGGAAAATTTTCGCTGTGGATGGCTTCTGTTGCGTGATATTCCGTAATGAGGATGTCACGCCATCGCCGAGCAATTTCATCCTCTCCCTTGGGAGTAAATTTTACGATGACATGGGCTGATCGATCACCACAAAAGGCTGTGAATTTCGGCTGTTCACCTCCAGCGGAGGATCCGGGAATGACACCATTCATGACGCTCTCAGCAAGTGCTGGATAATCCTGCTCTGATACGATGACAGGTTTGCGACGGACACGTAAAATTGCTTGTTCGCCAAACTTAAAATTCCCAGGAAGATCGTCACCATTTGAGACCAAATAACGTCCGATGTGATTTGCATTCCATGATCTTGGATCGTTTGGAAAATCATTTGATTTGGAAGAGAGCTCTTCCGCAATTTGCCGCCCCAAAAAACCCTGAGGGCTCAAATCGCTTAAAAAATAGGGCAAATCTTCATAGAGACCATTCCCGCTTTCTCCGAGCAGTACAGCAGGCATCCCTGTTGCAGGTTCAACAAAAAAACCGCCATGAGCCAAGGGGCGGATATATGCGGCTAAAACGGTGTTCCCATATGGATCGACGATAATCAGAGGAAGTTTATCGTCGCCCCCAAAGGCGTTGCGTGTCATTACATATCTCGGAGGTCGTCCACCGGGCAACTTGATCATCGTATCGCCCAAGGCTCTGAGTTGTCGTGATACCGCAGTTTGACTGAGGCCTGTTTCAGCCTGAATCTCTTTAGAAGTTGCAGGCCCTCTCATCAAATATTCGAGGATGGATAAGGGCATATGTAAGCTCCACTACAAACGAGATGACTTAATATATGACTAGAATAATATGAGTTATTATAACGATAAATAACTCAATATCAATAGCTTATAGTTTATTTTTAATTTTAGTGACTAGAAATGTGACTAGATGTTGCGTGCAACTTCCTTCTTAATCTGTGATAACCAAAGCCTCAATGGCGGCTTTGGTTTCTTTTAAGAGGCTGTTTTGGTTTCCTGTTCCTGTCAGAGATTTCTGGATGGATTGATACATTGCCAGGGCTTTGGAAGTCTCTCCTTGTTCTTGGTAAAGATGAGCCTCAATAAGGCTAAGCCAGAGTTTCTTTTCTGAAGGTTTTTGCCCTTCAAGTAAAAACGGAAGGAGTGCCAGATGCGCTTCGGGAGTCAGCGCCGAACTTAAAATCTTCCAGCGTTCTGCTTTCCAGTTCAATTCATAAATTTGTAAAGTTTGACCTTTTTTCATCATTGAAAGTACTTCGTCTTGCCTGCGCACCTCATCTGCCACCCGCAGTATTTCAGCCTCGACCTCTCGCCCTCCTGAGTTTAAAAGTGCGGAAAGTTGCAGGTCGCGAATCTCTCCTTTTTTTGCCGCCTCAACAGAGGCCAGTGCAATTTCAAAGTGGGATTTGACGTCCTCTAATGCATTGCGTCGAAGGAGCTTCCAAAACGCTAACATAGCGTGGGCATAGGCATTTTGGGGGTCTTCTGAGATGGCCCAATCAAAATAGGGTTGGACTTCTCCTGGGTTCGCGCTGCCGTCACGATATTTAAGGTAAGTCGCCCAGCCTAAATGAGCGATGTAGTCTGCGGCTGCTTTTCCTTTTGAAAAAGTAACGCCACGAAAAAGCACGGGGGCAAGACGGTCGGCGATTTCTGAAAAACTCAGGTTTTT
>QIMB01000323.1 GCA_003233615.1 Nitrospirota bacterium | reverse complement strand
TTAGCTGTGAAAAAAATATGGGTTATTGTCAGGTTATTTATTTTTAAGGAGGCCGGTCCATGTTTTACGTGAAAACTCGGAATGCCGTTACATCCCTTTCCCTGGGGTTATTCCTGGGAGGGATTACTTTGTTGTCGGCTGGGACTCTCTTAGCCGGAGAATCTCACGAAACCATGATCCACAAGACTGGGATGAATTCCCAATCCCCTGGTTGGGCCGAAAGGCTCAAAGGCCAGACTATTGTGGAGAATGAACGGGCGGCGCTCGTGGAACAACAGCACGAACGTATGATGCAGCAAATGCAAAAGGGCATGGACCATGGTGGGAAAAACACAGGTGTTTTCAATTCCATGTCCATGATTCATCAATATGGCGGCGGACCAGCCAATGGTCTGCTTGCTAGCAATACTGGTGTTGAACCCGTGTCGATGAATGGGGGTCTCTGCCCTGCAACTGCCGCCGTACGGGATTATGATATTACGGCTATGAATGTGGAAATTACCCTGAATCAATGGCTGGATTACTATCCTGGCTATATGTATGCCCTCACGGAAAATATTGAGAAAATCCGTGAAGAAGAAGCCAAAAATGCCGAGGCTCGGGAATCAGAAGGACATCATGATCCGGGTGCCGTAAAAAATGGCATTCAAGGTCAATGGATTCAGCCTTTGGTCATCCGGGGTAATCAAGGCGATTGCATAAAAATCACGTTACACAATAAGTTGGAATTCGGCGAAGAAGTCAGTTTGCATATTAATGGCTCAGACATGGTCATGAGTGAAACCGGCCAACCTGCCACATCGACCAATCCTGATACGGTGGCTGAAGAAGGCAAAACCATTACTATGGAATGGTACATTCATCCTGACACCCAAGAAGGTGGTCGGCAATTCCATACGTTAAGCAATGATCGGGAATTGACGGTGATGGGCATGTTTGGAGTGTTTGTCGTGGAACCGCACGGTTCTAATTACTATGAACCCTTAGGAACAGGCCCAGCCACAGAAGCTAGGAGTGGTTGGCAAGTGATGATCGATAATGGGGATGGCCCGGATTTCCGCGAATTCGTCCTTATTTATCATGAAGTTGGTGATGAAGCCTTCCGTCCTGTCAACAAACATGGTGACTTCTTGCCGCAGCGTGATCCTTTGACGGATTCCTATCGTCCAGGAGCTAGAGCGATTAATTATCGGAGTGAGCCGTTTGGTATCAATAACATGCATGTGCAGCATGAATATTTTGGGTTTGAAGATGAGTCCATGGCATACAGCTCCTATACGTTTGGAGATGCAGGTCCGACGATTCCTAGAAGTTATTTAGGTGATCCTGCCAAATTCCGTCTCGTGCATGGTGGATCGGAAGTGTTTCATTCCCATCATCCTCATGGTGGATCGATCCGTTGGCAACGTAATCCTCGAGCCACAAATATGCCAGTATGGAATACAGGGCAAAATGGTCCTGTAAAATATCCCGTAATCCGAACCAAATCAGATCGAGTTGATGTGGAACTTATTGGTCCTGCTGAAGCTTTAGATTTAGAAACTGAATGTGGATCTGGGCTCTGCCAATGGCTGGCAGGAGACTTTTTGTTCCATTGCCATGTGGCGCATCACTATGTTTCAGGGATGTGGGGCTACTGGCGTGTGTATAACACGATGCAGGTGCCTGGTGTACAAAATGATGTGATGGCGCCCTTGCGGGAGTTGCCGGATCGATTAGATCGCATACACAAACCCGTGACGTCTGATCAGTTGGTGGGCAAGACCGTCAATTGGTTTGGGAAGAAATTTAAGATTGTTGGCGAAGGCAAGAGCGATTGGAAGGCTGACATTGCCGTAGTCAATCTTAAAGATTGGGTAGAAATGCAGCTGTCGAACCAAGGCCAGCCTGGAAATACGGATGATGAAGAAGGCCAGCTCAAATCCTACGATGCCTCAGTGATGGACTGGGTCTGGGATGGGAATAAAGCCATGAGTGAACGAGAGGCTTCTATTGGAGAAAACCCAAAGTATCATCCTGAATGGCAGGGATACACACCTGGTGAACGACGGCAAATATGGTTTGAACCAATGACCGGCAAAGTCGCCTGGCCGTGGTTGACTCCGCATTTCGGCAAGCGAGTGCCATTCTCGAACGATCATAATCCTGCACCATGGTTGGAAATGATTCGACTGAATCCAGATGGATCTCGGTCGGTTGAACCAGCGAAGCCGGGCGAACAGGGCCCGTGGAGTTTGTGCCCTGTCCGGGCGGGATCACAGGATTACAAGGTGCATTTCATCAAGTTGCCGATTGAATTGTCGGCTGCTCAAGGTGATGAACCTGCGATTGTCGATCCGAATGGGCTCCTTTATGTCGTGCATGATGAAGAGGAAGCGGTTCGCGCCAACAATGACCTAAAATTCCCTTTGGTGGTTCGAGCGAATGTCTATGATTGTATTGACTGGTTTCTCACGAGCGAATGGTTGGATGATGATGTGACCAATTTCCAATCGTCAAAAATCAATACGCATTTTCATTTTTTCCAATTTGATAATCAGTCATCGGACGGTGTGATCTCGGGATTTTCCTATGATCAATCGATGCGCCCCTTTACACAGTTTGAAAAAGAGACCAAAAAGGGTTTGCCCGTACCAATGAATGCGAAGGTGACGAAGGCAGCCCAAAAGGGAGATAGGACGATCCATGTGACGAATGCCAAGCAATACCATGTGGGCATTCCGATCTTGGTTGGTGCAGATAATGTGGAAGGGCAAGAAGTACGACGAATTGTGGCGATTGGTGGAAGTGGAGGATCTTCGGCTTCTGCCTCGGGTCCTTCCGATTATACCGTCATTCCTGGTGATACCTTAGGGGCGATTGCCAGTGCATTGGGTACTTCTGTTGGTGCCCTAAGTGATTTAAATGGCTTGTCTAATAAAAACATGATCACTGTTGGACAAGTATTGAACGTTCCTGGTGGTGGATCGGGTGATTCAGCTCCTGCCTCGTCAGGTGGAAATACCCTGACGTTTGCCTACCCACTGAAGAACGATCATCCTGTTGGGGATATTCTGACGGTGGAATATGTACGGCAACGGTTCTGGGTCGATTCAGATGTGGGTAGTGTGTTCTGGCATGATCATGCCTTTGGTGGAACCACATGGCCCCATGGCGCTGTCGGGACAATGATGAACCATTCAACTCTACATGGCATAATCCGAAAACGGGAGAGCCCATTCGTACAGGTCCGGTGGCAGATATTCATGCCATCGAACGTGTCGGGCATGATGTGGCTGGTAGTTTCCGTGAATTGATGGTCCATATCATGGATACCGTGCCACATACCGTGAATGTGGTGACCGCAGGTAATCCTCCGGGGCAACCCATTGATGTCGCTTTGGAAGCTGGGCGCACTGTGTCCTTTATCATGCCTCCAAATGAGATGATCAAAATGACCCCCATGCCGTTCTTGAACGGTGGGACCCATACGACGGGTGGGGCATTGAATTTCCGGGCGGAGCCTTTTGCGCAACGCTTGGCCAATAACCCGGATACTTCGAAGATCTTCAGCAGTAAGGTTCATGGGGATCCTAGCACGGCTATGTTGCGAGCCTACCTGGGAGATGCCATGGTGTTTCGTCTGGTTGATGTGACCATGAATGAAAGCAACGTGTTCACAGTTTCAGGCCATACGTTCTGGACTGAACGGTATGCACAAGAAGCCAACCGTAAAAATTCTATCCATATTGGAATTGCAGAACGATATGACTTGGTCGTGCCGGAAGCTGGTGGTCCTCGGCATCAACCGGGCGACTACATGTTCTTTAATGGCCGCAGCTCGAAGTTTTCTGAAGGAGCCTGGGGAATCATTCGCGTGATTGAGAAACCGATTGATGACCTCAAGCCGTTGCCGACGAAGGCTTATGGGAGACCCGGGATTCCTGATATATTGCCGGTGTGTCCAAGTGAGGCTCCTGTCAAGAGCTTTAATGTGGTGGCGATTGATCACCCTGGCATGAGTTTTAATGTGAATGCGGAAGAATCGATCGAAGTGGATTTTGAACGAAGAATTGAACTTCGTAATCCCGAAGCAAAGATTTATGTCTTGGAGGATGAAGTACAAAAAGTGGCAGGAGATTATCAACCCATGCCGTTGACCCTTCGGGCCAACATTGGGGATTGTCTCAAGGTTCATCTGACAAATAAACTCAAAGAGAGTCGAGCGTCTTTTTCGGCCTTTGGTTTAGTGTTTGATCCCACAGATTCCCAAGGCGTCAATCTAGGGAATAATCCTGGTGATCAAACTCTGGCTCCTGGTGAGTCACGTACCTATACCTATTACGCGGATCCATTCAATGGAGAAACACAGTCATTGGTATGGGACTTTGGTAATGCGGCCATGAATCCCCGCAATGGGTTATTTGGTGGCATAATTATTGGACCTAAGGGATCTAGCTATCGTGATCCCAAGACAGGTGAAGATATTTCTCTCAAGAACAGCTGGAAGGCAGATGTGATTATTGATCGAACCATTCAGGGTAATGAAGGTCGAGTCAATTATCGTGATGTGGCCTTATACTTCCAAGATGAGGACAACATCATTGGGACCAGCTTTATGCCATATGTACAAAATGTGGCTGGTCTTCTCGGCGTGAATTATCGAGCGGAACCCTATCTGTATCGGGAAGAAGCCGGTTGTTCGTTAGGGCGGATGTTCCAACCTTGTGAAGTGGATAATCCGCAGGATCCGGTCACACCTGTAATTGAAGCTCATGCCGGGGACAGAGTGCGTATTCATGTCTTTGGTGCCAGTAGTGAGCAAAATGGCATGTTCACAATCGAAAAACATGAATGGCCGATTGAGCCTTTCCTGCCTGGTGCAGATATGATTAGCACGGTGGAGTTCTCGGGTTCCGAAGGCATAGACGTCTTTCTGCCCTCAGCTGGTGGGAAATGGGCTATGGCCGGGGATTATGTGTGGAGCAATGGCCGTTTACCCTATTCTCAATCTGGACAATGGGGGTATTTCCGGGTGTTGCCGAATACGGATCAGCGCATTCTGCCTTTATCCGGTTCCGTTTCTTCTAATAAACAAGCCGCTCTTGATCATGATTCGGGGGTAGCCCGAATCATTCCAACTGTGGCGAAGTAAGTTTGTAGAAATAGAGAAGAGAATAAAGCGGGGAGGTCGGAAGGCTTCCCCGCTTTTTTTTTACGGGGCATACGATGGTATCGCATAATGGTGAGTGCATCATTTTAGATAGAGGTATGATTCTTTTCGTGTTTCAACTTCCGACGAATATTTTTAAAACTTCATCCCATTTTCCAAGGTGTTTTTCATGGATCTTACGGAAATCATGATTCTATCCATACAGTCTCCTCAAGAATATTCAGTTAACCATCTTGTCATGCTGAGCCGCGCGAAGCATCTGGCTGAGCCCCTTCGACTGCGCTCTGGGCAGGCATGGCCTGATTGAACTGGGCTAGATCCTTCGACTCCGCCAGGCGGAGCCTGCCCTGAGCCATGCCGAAGGACTCTGGATGACAAAGTGCGGAACGGAGCCTCTGAGGGCTTGCGCAATGTCGAAGGGTTTGAACCATAATTTCTGTATGATCCTTTTTCATGACATGCTCAATAACTGGGACGTGGGTATAAGCTGATTGATATTGGTACAATGCTACAGTAGTTGAAATGCCATCGAATGATGAGTCAATTTGAGGAGGATGGAAAAATGTTTGTTTGGGTTGTGTTTGTTGTATTGTGTGGGCTAATCCTGAACACTCCAGCATGGTCCTACACCGAGATCTCGGTGGATAATGGAGGGAC
>QIMB01000003.1 GCA_003233615.1 Nitrospirota bacterium | reverse complement strand
TTGTTTGGGTTGTGTTTGTTGTATTGTGTGGGCTAATCCTGAACACTCCAGCATGGTCCTACACCGAGATCTCGGTGGATAATGGAGGGACGTTGAAGGGAAAGGTAACTTTGTTGGGAAAACCTCGAGCCATGGCCATGAATTTGGTCACGATTCCTGATGCGGTCTATTGTGGAAGGATTTCTACGGGAACGGGTTGGCGAATTGTTGAGGATTTTATCATTGGAGCAAATGGTTCGTTAAAAGATGTTGTGGTGATGTTAAAGGATGTTAAAAGAGGAAGAGCCTTTAACCTTAAAAAGGTGGAAGTCGAAGCCATTGACTGTGACTTTTTGCCTTTTGTGAATGTGATTAAAGATCGGGATGAGCTGACGGTGATCAATATGGATCCGATCGAGCATGATATTCAGGGATATGAAACCGCTCGTGAACGAGGTGCGAGAATTCTGTTTAATCGACCTTTGCCGATGAACCCCTTTCATAGGGTCATGGGAATATTTGGAGAAAATGCCCATACTCATATGCCTGGCAAGCCTATGGTGGAAAATATTCATCTTCGAAAAAACCGGAATATTTTTGTGATGCAATGCGGATTTCATCCGTATATGTTTTCATGGGGAGTTGTACTGAATAATCCCTATTATTCCATTACCAAAGAAGATGGAGTCTTTGAAATATCAGGCATTCCGCCCGGAGAGTATGAAGTAGTGGTTTGGCATGCTGGCATGAAGACCTATTTGGAGCAAACAGTTCAGATTGAATCAGGGAAAACGTCGAATGTGAGTTTCCAGTACCAAGCTCCAAAAGGGCGACGTAGTGCTCATGAAATGCTTGACAATCCTCGTTTCGGGATGGAATTACTTGATGAGGGTGACGTAATCGTCCCTTCCCTACGTCTTCAGGTTCCATAACACTATGGGCTTACGGTATTTCATCATTATCATCGTCCTGGGGCTTTTGCCTGTTGGGAGTCCCATAGCATTAGCCTATGAGGTGATGAATGTAGAAGCCGCTGGTACGATTAGGGGAACGGTGACCCTCAAGGGGGCTGCCCCGCCTCCCAAAGCCTACAATTTAATTACCTTTCCCGACCCTGAATACTGCGGCCGTATTTCCGATGGAAACGGGTGGCGATTGCTAAAGGACTTTGACGTGAATGATCGCAACCAGTTGCAAGGTGTGGTCATGGTAGTAGAAGGTGTGACTCCCCAAGGTGGAAGCCAGGGATTGCCGGTTTCTCCCATTTACCACCGTCGTTCGTAGTGAACATGGCATTGAAGTTGTGAACATGGATCCCGTCATGCACGATATTCAGGCCTATGAAACCTCGATCACCCATGGAACGCGTGTCTTGTTTAATTCTCCACTCCCCTTTAATGAAGAGCATCATCGGGGGAACCTCCACGCTACGCATGAGCATATTCCAGGTAAATCCATGGTCCGGCAATTTCACATGAGCAAAGGCCGAACAACGTTTGTCATGCAATGCGGATTCCATGCCTATATGGAAAGTTGGGCCATTGCCGTGGATAGTCCCTATTTTACGTTTACGAGTGAAGCAGGGAGCTATGAAATTACCGGCATTCCTCCAGGAACTTACCGATTGAGAGCCTGGCATCCCAGTATCAAGCAAGAGCATGTTCAAATGGTTACAATAGAACCGTCGCGTACCACTCACACGGATTTTGCTTTGCCTTCTCCAGTTGGAAGGTGGACAGCCCATACCCGCCTGAAGCCCCCCCGGTTTACTTCAGCGGTCCTGGGGCGCCCCATCAAAATCGTGCCTCTGGTCGAACGTCAAAGTCCATGAGGCTCACCGTTTTTCTCAATAACTCCATAACGTATAAGTCCAGCTCCTGGTGTTTCCTAGCCTGTGTTCTGGCTTTAGGCCTGGGGTTTCTTACCGTGAATGAGGCTCTCGCGCAATCTGACAGCAAATGGGGCACGAGCCCTAGAGAGTTTTCAGCGAAATTAGTATGGAAAACTGATGGACGAAGGGCCAAGGCCCAATTATTTGTCAAATCTGACCGATATCGCATTGAACATTTAGGGGGAATTCGAACAGACTTAGGCTATGCGGGTGTGACCATTGTTCGACTCGATGAGCAAAAAGTTTGGTATATTCTGTCAGAACGTCGAACGGTTGTGAGTGTTCCGTTAACATCCGATTATTTGTTACCATTTTCTGTGAGATTAGAAGGGGAAACCAGTAGAATTTTAATTGGCGCCGTTCAGCTGTGCTCTATGAAATAGAAGCGCAGGGTCAATTCGGCCAAACAGAACGATTTTTTGAATGGGTCGATTCTGACCGAAATGTTTTGTTAAAACTCTTAAGCCAGGACCGGGATTGGTTTGTGGAATATGGACATGTGGTTGTCTCCTCCCAGCCGGATTATTATTTTGAACCACCTTTAGGCTATAGGATAATTGAAGCTCTGGAGGCACAGATTCCGAAAGGCTAAATGGGGAAGATGGTACAGCATGCAATGAATTTTACTAAGACTTTTATATTACAGATGATCTGTGTCTTTATCTTGGCCGCGAATGGATTGACCGCATTCCCTGTCTGGGCAGATGTATCCAACGACACCATCCTTGACCAAGCCAACACAGCCTTTAGTCAAGGTGATTATAAAAAAGTCATCGAGCTTGTCGAGCCTGTTCTTCAAAAATCGAACGTTTCAACTCAAATACATCGTCTTCATATTCTGGCTTTAGCCAGAATGGGAGAATCACCAGCGGCGATGGATTCGTATGAGAAGTTTGTTCAATCGATGAAACGTGAAGATGAAGCTCTTCTACGGCAATTGGCTATAGCTGGCATCTTGTCTATGCGTGCAGATATGCGGGAACAGATGCGAGGGGCAGCCTATACGGCTCTCAAAGAAATTGACTCCGATGAGATGGTTGGGTATTTGGAAGAGGGGTTGACGGATGGGTCCGGGATGATCCGTGCGTTGGTTGCCGAAGCGTTGGGGAAACGCAAGGCCGGACAGCGTTCCGAGCGATTGCGGCAAGCCTTGAAAGATTCGGCGGGGTTAGTTCGTGCAAAGGCCGTACAAAGTATTGGAAAATCTGGTGATCCAAAGGTGATTCCCTTGATCGAAGAATCGCTTGAAGATGAACAAGTCTTGGTGCAAATTGCAGCGGCTCAGGTTCTGTATCAATTGGGTCAGAAAAAGTTCTGGACACGATTAGAACAAGGAGCAAAAGGCGAGGAAGGCTATGAGCGTGGCGGGGCGATTCGTGCCTTTGGAGCCATCAAGGATCGCCGTGCGCTTCCCTTATTAGAAAAAACGGCTCGGGATACACAGCCCTCTATACGGGCTGCCGCGATTGGGGCGTTGGGGAAACTACAGGCTTCGGAAAGCTTACCCACTCTCAAGGCGGCCCTGTTCGATCCTGTCTCCGGGGTACGCAATCAAGCCGCCTTTAGCATGGGATACTTTGAATCTCACCAGGTCTTAGCACCATTGTCAAAGGCTTTGCTGGATACTGATCCCGGGGTTCAAGCCGCAGCCTGTGCGTCGTTGTTGCGTGTGGGCGTTCCGTTTTCAGTCGTGAACGCTTCAAAAATTGCTCCAAGATCAAAATCCTGCGCTTCGGTCCATTGCGGTCAAAGCTCTGGGCAATGGGAAGGGTGGCAAAGTTATTGCCACGCTGAAGTTGATGTTAAATGACCCCATTCCGCGTCCACGGATTGTGGCTGTTCGATCCTTGGGACGAATGGGGGAACATCGACTGCTCCCTATCTTGAAACGCACTCTTCGAGATACAGATGATGCTGTGAAGGTCACAGCAGCCGCTGCGATCGTGAAAGTTCTTGATGCACAAATTGGCATCTAAGGAGAAAAGGAAGAAGTGAGACGTAAGGAGTGTGAGAGAAGATGGGATCATACGGAATGTATGGTTCGATCTCCAGAATGCTCCGCCTCCACCTTGTCATCCTGAGAGCCATGAAGGATCTGATCCACGCCTCACCAGGGCATGCCTCAGCCAGATGCTTCGCGTTGCTCAGCATGACAACATGTTGAACGTGTAGACATCCCAGTTCTTTTTCTCATCCTCAGATGCTCAATGGAACCCAGCGAGATGCATGTATTCAGAATAAGGAAAGTGTAGGTCGAGAGCCATAATTTCTGTATGATCCTGAAAATTACCATTATATTTTGTTTGACCTTTTCCCTTTTTCTGAACGGGGGAGGTGCGGCGTTCTCTCACCAGGCTGAACAGGATCGTCAATCTGATATTGAATGGTATGAATGGGGCGAAGAAGCTTTTAATCGTGCAGAAGCTGAAGATAAGCTTATCCTTCTTGACCTCACGGCCGTGTGGTGTCATGCCTGTCATGTGATGGATCAAACAACCTATTCCGATCCACAGGTTCTTGCATTACTCCAGTCTCATTTTATTCCCATTCGTGTCGATACGGATCAACGGCCGGATCTTGAAGCTCGTTATCGCTCAGGCGGATGGCCGACAACCAGTGTTCTTCTTCCAACCGGAGAAGTCCTTTTTGAGGCCAATTCTCTAGAGCCGGATGTGATGGTCGAGCTGCTCCAAGAGGCTAGGGTGTTGTATGAATCAGAAAAAGAAGACTTGCGCACGAAAGCGGCTCAGCTCTGGGATCGAGTGAAGAGCCGTGTGCACACGAATCAATCGCTCAGTGGAGTACTTCGTTCGTCTATGGCACGTCATAGCGTGGATATGATGAAAATGGAGTTTGATGCGATGAATGGTGGATTTCGAGACCACCCGAAATTTTTTGAACCTAACGCTATTCAGATGGCTCTAGCGTATGGATTTTTTGAGCAGGATGCAGAGTTAATGAACATGGGTTTGACGACATTAAATAAGCAAGTTGTTTTGCTTGATCCGGTTTGGGGTGGGTTTTACCGCTATGCAGAACAAGCTGACTGGAGCCAGCCGCATTTTGAAAAAATGCTGACTATACAAGCTCAGAATCTACACAATTATCTGTATGCCTTCCAACTCACGGGGAACGTAGAATACAAACACATTGCCATACGCATTATTGATTATGTCGAAACTTTTTTGTCTGACCACCAAACCAGCCAGTTCTTTGAAAGCCAGGATGCCGATGTACGGGACCAAGCAGGAATAACTCTTGTCTCGGGAGCCGAGTATTTTTCTTGGGAAATGATCCATCGTAAGGCGCATGGCATGCCTTTCGTGGATAGGAGAATGTATACGGGCAGTAATGCCGACATGTCCGGGGCGTATCTTCATGCCTCGCACGTGCTAGAGAATTCTGAGTTGCAGGAGAGAGCACTGAAGGTTCTGAAGCAGATTGTTGTTGAACGGTTTGATGCAACGAAGGGGGTTGCTCACGGAACAATCAATGGTGCCTTCATGCTCTATGGAGAATTGTCCGACCATGTTCGATTAGGTCAGGCCTTGGTAACGGCGTTTCATTCGACGAAAGATCCTCAGTTTTTACAGGATGCTGAAGCTATTGCCCGGATCAATCAAGAGTTGTTGCACGATCGAAAAGGGGGAGGGTTTTTTGATCGCCCCTTGTCGTCTGATAACCTTGGCTTACTGAATATTCCAACAAAACCGGCGCGTGAGAATATTCAAGCGGCCAGGTTCTATCTAAATCTTTTTCATCTCACAGACAATGAAGACTACCGCTCAACGGCTGAACATACGTTGCTATCTGTCGTGGGCACTCCACAGCCACTTCCTGTTGCCTTAATGGGTTTGGCTGCTGATGAATGGTTTCGACCTCCAGTGCATATTGCCATTGTCGGGATGCCTGACGATGTCATGACTCAGACCTTGTTACTGGCAGGACAACAGGTGTTTTGCCCTGGGAAAATTATGAGAAGTTTTGATCCTCGCGAAGGCCAGGCGACGTGGGGAGATGTTACGTTTCCCTATGATGGGCGTTCCGTGGCTTTTGTCTGTACGGATCAGATATGTTTGGCTCCTGTCTTTCAGGCAAAAAATGTGAAGGGGAGTGTTGAAGAGTTAATCGCGGTGCTCAAAAAACAGCCTGCATAGTGGTGGAAATGCTTGGTTGTTGTCTCTTCCTTTATCGTTGCTGGAATATATGTAGACCTAAAAGACCTAAGGCGTTACCCAAAGGGCCTAAGATAGCCCTGTTTTCTTGACAGGTTTTTTTATTCTTGATATATATGGAAGTGACTACTGAAACCGAATCATACCCAGGTTGTTTTGCTGAATCTGGCCGGGATAAAGAGGACAGCCTGATTTCACTCAAATCGTATTTGTTCATTTCCCCTCGTCAACGGAACAAATTTTCTTAATTTTAGGAGGAAGAATCATGAGGAAACATCAGTCTTTAACATTGTCTTTGCTGGTCGGTGGCATATTGCTCGCTGCCCCGCTCGTTGCTCAGGCAGGTGGAACCATTAAAGGAAAGGTCACATTTGCCGGTAAAGTGCCTCCTCCAAAAGAATTTACATTTTCCAAATTTCCGAATGTGGACTTTTGCAAAAAGAATCCAAGCAAGAGTGAAGATGGTGAAACTCGTTTGTTAAAAGAAGTCGAAGTAGATGGAAGCGGTGGCTTGAAGCATGCGGTTGTGCTTGTCACGAGTAC
>QIMB01000428.1 GCA_003233615.1 Nitrospirota bacterium | reverse complement strand
GAGAACTTTCACGACATCCGCCCGTGACGCAACTTGCGTAAACTTGGCCTTCTTTCGGGCTCGCTCCCGCTGTTCCTGCAAGGCCAGTTGATAGCCTGCATGATCCAGCTCCAAACCTTCTTCCATCGCGGCATCTTCTACTAAATCCAGAGGAAACCCATAGGTGTCGTAGAGTTTAAACACCGCGTCCCCTGAGACCTTCGTCTTTCCTTGCTGTTTGGTGTCTTGCAAGATTTGATTGAGAAGAGGCGTGGCTTGCTCCAACGTCCCGATAAACCGCCCTTCCTCCCCTTGCACAATTTCCGACACGGTATCGGCCATTTGGCGGAGCTCTGGATAGGTTGTCCCCATTTGTGTCACCACAGTCGGCACCAACTCAAACAAAAACTCTCGCTCCATTCCAAGTAACCGCCCATGTCGTGCAGCTCGCCTCATGATACGCCGCAACACATAGCCGCGCCCTTCATTAGACGGCAACGTCCCATCTGTGATGAGAAAGGTCATCGCCCTGACATGATCAGCAATCACCCGCATGGACCTGTCTGACATTGTCGTTTCCCCATATACATGACCTGTTCCCTTGGCAATGCTTTCTAACAGCGGCCGAAAGACATCACTATCATAATTAGAGGACGCACCTTGTGTGACGGCAGCCAGACGTTCTAATCCCATACCCGTATCGATGCTCGGTTTGGGAAGTGGATTCAGCGTGCCAGCTGAATCTCGATCAAATTGCATGAAGACCAAATTCCAAATTTCTAAATATCGATCACAGTCGCAGCCGACCGCACACGTCGAGCGTCCACACCCGAACGCCTCACCCTGATCAATGAGAATTTCCGAACAGGGACCACATGGCCCCGTATCGCCCATCTGCCAGAAATTATCTTTTTCATCAAGCCGAGCCAAGCGACTTTCGGACACGCCCATGTCTTTATGCCACATGTCATAGGCTTCTTGATCGTCACGAAAGACGGTGACCCACAATCGTTCTCCAGGAAGGCCTGCCACCTTCGTGAGAAATTCCCATCCAAACGCGATGGCATCTTTTTTGAAATAATCTCCAAAGGAAAAATTCCCTAACATTTCAAAAAAAGTATGGTGACGCCGCGTAAAACCTACATTTTCTAAATCGTTATGTTTGCCGCCCGCTCTCATACATTTTTGAATCGAGACGGCTCGAGCATAGGGAGATGCGTCCTCACCTAAGAAGATTCCCTTGAATTGATTCATCCCCGCGTTGGTGAAGAGTAACGTAGGATCTGCTTGCGGAATGAGGGGTGCGCTGGGCACCGCGGTATGCCCTCGCTCAATAAAAAAATCAAGAAAGGCCTGACGCAATTCAAGAGAAGTCGCTATCATAGAAACACACGAAGATTCAATGGATAGTAAAAATACAGGCGCGTACAATACCAGTTACGATTTTGTAGCAGCAGATTTTTTAGAATCAGCACGAGACGCCGTTGAGGGCTGCTCATCACCGGCCTTTGCCGCCAAACCGAAACTTTCCTGAATTTGTATCGAAATGGTGTCGGCAACATCAGGATTATTTTTCAGAAACGTCTTCACCGCTTCCCGCCCTTGCCCAAGACGTTCTTCCTTATACGAGTACCATGCCCCGGCTTTATCAATGATTCGACGATCCACACCAAGATCCACCAATTCCCCAACTTTGGAAATCCCTTCGGCAAACATGACATCAAATTCGGCTTGCTTGAAAGGCGGCGCCATTTTATTTTTCACCACTTTGACGCGCACTCTATTGCCTTTCACTTCTTGCCCGTCTTTAATGGATTCAATTCGCCGAATATCCAGCCGGACCGAGGAATAAAATTTCAAGGCATTCCCACCAGTCGTGGTTTCAGGGTTACCGAACATCACACCAATTTTCATTCGAATTTGATTAATGAAGACCAAAGCAGCTTGTGACTTGGAAATCGCACCAGTCAGTTTCCGTAAAGCTTGTGACATGAGCCGCGCTTGCAAGCCCATATGAGAATCACCCATCTCCCCTTCAATTTCTGCCCGGGGTACGAGTGCAGCGACGGAATCCACGACAATAATATCCAATGCCCCACTCCGAACAAGGGTTTCCACAATTTCCAATGCCTGCTCGCCGGTATCCGGCTGGGCGACCAACAGATCATCGATTTGTACGCCAAGTTTCTTCGCATACGAAATATCCAAGGCATGTTCAGCATCAATAAAAGCCGCAGCTCCTCCAGCTTTTTGTGCTTCTGCAATGGCATGCAAACACAAGGTTGTCTTTCCTGATGACTCAGGCCCATAAATTTCACTCACCCGTCCTCTTGGCAAACCACCTATCCCTAAGGCCATATCGAGCGTCAATGAACCAGTTGAGATTGACGGAATATCAATGGGGCCATCTCCTCCCCCCAATTTCATAATGGCGCCTTTCCCGAATTGCTTTTCAATTTGGGTCAGGGCCAAATCCAGGGCTTGTTTTTTTCCGTCTTTGGCTGAGTCTTTTGAGGAGGCAGTACGATCGGCCATGGCATTCCTTTGGTTCAATTTCAATGAGAAAAGAGGTCGGGACATCTTACCCGACACACGGAAACAGGTAAATGCTTTTCTTCGACCCGTCCTTACAGTTCTGGGGTTTGTTGCGAGAACAGCACAGCTGTAAGTGGCGTGTATCTGGCCCCGGAAGAATCCAGGTCACTTTGAAAAAGCGTAAACCGGTCAATGGTCAACGTGCCTAGATGTTGATCATTTCCCAACACCCCACTTTCCAGGAGAGCTGCCCCTACCGTGGCATTCTCACGCTTTATCCGCGCCAAAGTCAGATGGGGGTGATAGACCTTCTCTTCAGGAGGAAAGCCTAGCGATTCCACTGCCGCTTCAGTTTTCAACACCAACTCCTGTAAGGCTTGCGTATTTCCTGTGAACCCAACCCAGAGTATTCTGGGATGTTTGACCTGGGAAAAGACTCCTAGCCCATGAACATCAATTGAAAAATCGTGTTGTTTCTTTCCTATCGGTTCAAGCACGGAAAAGAGCTTGAAAA
>QIMB01000307.1 GCA_003233615.1 Nitrospirota bacterium | reverse complement strand
AAGATTGTGATACCAGAAGCGCATGTTGGGGAAACGAACCAGCCATGCAGTTGATGAGACGAACTAGCATCTGATGTGGGTCTGAAAATATTCGACGAGGGGTAGAGCAGGTGTTTCATCAGATGAAGTTGTTTTAAGGGTTTTGGAAAGCCCCGCCCTTTGGGCGGGGAACTTTACTGTTCTCCATCGCTCAATATAACCCACGACTGTGACAGATCAGGTCATCTCTGAAAAAAAATATTTTATGGTTGTATCAGAATTGGCAATACTATCAAGAGGTTGGGGCGAGAGATTGCGGGGCAGTGGGGTGTTGGTTGGTGACATCGTGGGGCGCAGGTGTGTGAGTAGGTAGGGTTTTGGCTATTCATCTTCGAGTAAGCGTTTTCCCATTTCTTCCACAAATTGTTGACCGGCTTTGATCCCGGCTTCAGCTTGTTCACGGCTTATCTCGGTAATGCCATAGTCGCCCTCAGCCCGGTCCTCAAACCCATCACGAAGGAGATGAAAGAAACGACTGGGTACTTCACCGGGTTTCACAAACTGTTCGTTAAATGCGGCAATGACCCCGGAGTGTTTGGACCGCCGAACGTCCAGGGTTAGCAGCATGGCCTGTGCCACGTAAAACATCCCGTAGTAGGCTCGCGAAACAGCAAAGTCGTAGTCGCCATCCTGCAGGAGACGTTCCGCAGTCTTTACGCTCCGTTGTGGCTTGGTCAGGAGATCCGCAATCTCCTTTTTACTCATAACGGAATGCCTTCTTCCTTCTTCCTTGATATTTGTGAAAATCGAGAAATCACCCCGCTCACGGGCCGTGGCACGATCGACTGTCAGCACGGACAACACAAGGTCGTGAGCCAGTGACACTTCTCCTGCGAGCCGGCGGAGTGTGCGCTTGTCGGAAAAGGCCAATCGTTCCATCTCTAGCTCTAGAAGGAGATCGAGGTCAGACTCGGCATCAGCGTCTCCACGTGCGCGGGAACCAAACACCGTATATTGCGCCGAGACTTCTGGAAAGATCTCCTCAACCTTTTGCTGGAATTCGGCCAACGCGCTCCGTTCTTGAATGGATAAATCCTGTACTGTCTTCATAGATCTTTACTCCATGACAGCCCGATACAGATTGAAATGTCCTGGTGAGGACCCTATAAGCTTTGGGTGACAGATTCTCTTGTCTATTCCAAAGTATATGGCATGACAGGATGACACATCATGCCGGAAATTCTTTTGATGTATGTTTGTAGCAGATTTGTCAAAAATATCAAGTGGTTGGGTCAAGAGATTGCGTGGAAGTGGGGTGTGGGTTTGTGCCATCGGAGGTCACAGGCAAGGGATTCATGACTGATGCTTCACGATTCAAGCATTCTCAAATACAGGGGGCATACTTCTATGGCTTCGGATGCCGCTGTATCAACGCCGGGGTGAGGAGCATATCGGAACACACGTCATAGGCCTCCGCCGGGACTTGATCAAACACCAGGACTTCGGTTCCGTGTTTGACGGTATGGACAATGAGGCGGTCTTCGTATTCGCCCGGGCAACCTTGGATACTACAGTTCATGACGATAGTCTCAGCCCCGTTCTTCTGAAGAAATTTGTTCATTGGCCCAACCGCGAACATGCTCCACTAATGTTTGTGCAGAGCGGCGGTCGAACCTTTCAAGATCTATCAAGTCATACCGAAAAGTCACCGCAAATGGATTGAGGAAATCCAGTTCTTCGGCATTAGGAGGAACCGACTTGCCAGAATCCGCTAATAGATCGATGAGTTCTCCAAGATCATGGGTCTTGCGGAAATGGATTTGGTACAAGGAGAGAACAGCTTTGAGACTTTTCTCTACCGCTTGCTGTGCATGAAATCCAATTGCTTCATCATCGCTCTCAGTGATAGGGATGAGCAGCCTCATGGTATTGATATCTCGATCGGCAATAGCGAGATAACGCTGTGCCAAATCATGCGGTCGCTTCATGTAGGACTTTCCCCTCCTTCAGTGCCCAGTAATAGAGTGTGCCTGGCAGGTGGCCCCAATCCTCAATTTCTTGTTCCGATGCCACCAATACATCCACGGGAATTCTCATTGGTCGAAGCAATTTGCGAAGTCGTACCATTTCATCTCGTGTATGGATAACTTCCGGTTCAATGACGAGAAGGTCAAGATCTGAGTCTTGGCGAGCGTCTCCTCGTGCATGCGAACCAAAGAGAATGATCTTGCAGGGTTTCGTTTCCTTCGCCAATGTTCTTACGGCTTGTTGTATTTGATCTCGAGTAATCATGTTGTGCAGATTTTACCTGAACCGTGTAGTCCTATGCGTAGCTTAGGACATTCTTGTTGGCCTTCTTCAGTCAATCAAGTCATTCTCGTATAGAACTCGCACCTTGGCAAGGCATGCCATGCTTGTCAACCTTCATTTGGTGACGGATTCCAGCTCAGGACCATTTTCAGCATTTCCCGTGACATCCGAGATGACAGAGGAGCGGGTCATAGGATCAGTCTCTTCACGGTTCCATACGCACACGGATCGGCCGCGGGCGCGAAGGATGGGTGCGACCATGTGCTGAAGTCGTACGACCGCCCGGACTTTGTCTGTGAAAGGCAATGCCGCCAGTTCGTGTTGTCGTTTCTCTTTTGCAGCACACAATCGTGTCACTTCTGGCTCGAAGGTTTCCATTGATCCCATTTTTCCTGGAGTTGGTAACGGATACAAAGAATGTTCAAATATTCATGATCGAGTACAGCTTGTTCTGAAAGTAGGCGTACCCGTTCCCGATCTTTGTCGCGTCCTGTCTGAAGCGCAATGGCTCATAGATGCCCGGCACGCAAGACACGGGTAGGCGTGGATTCGTAGAAGACTTCACATGCTTCGGCTAAGGCTTCTTCCAGTACCGCGTTATCGGTGGGCGAAAACTGTACGGGTATTCCTTCGATGCTGACACAATCACCTTCTTCATGGTATCCGCATGTACGGAGCGCATCATCAATAGGGGACACTGTCAGGAGTCCGCTTTGTGTGTGCGGTAACAACACGAAAATATCGAGATCGAATGTCAGGAGTGGTTCGACGTAAAACGTGGCACCCATCGCGCCACCGATGGCATAACGGCTCATGACCTCATCATGCTCAAGATCATTGAGGATTGTTAACGTTGCTTCCATATTAGCATAGGCAAAGAACCGCCTTGTGGCTCCTTTTCTCTGAAAAAAACCTGTTAGCAATCCTCCTCTATGGCCTCTCCCTATGGTGTTGACTCTTCGTGGAATTTCCCCATTAATTTATTGTACCTGAAGTCTTCATTGCATTCATGACAAAATGAAGATGTTCCTGGCTTCCTCTCGAACCGCCTGTTTGAGAGGCTGGGGTTTGATGACTTTTACTCCGCTGCCAAGCTCAAGATCCACTCTGCCAGTTCCTATTTTTGGTGCTCTCCAGGCTCATTACCCGCGCATCTTTTCCGAGAAGACCCAACGATGAAGAACGTACTTCGCTGAAGCTCAATTGCTTTGCTTTCGTTTCCTGTTCAGACCGCCTGTTCCAAAACGAAAAGAAACACGAACCCCTTTTTGACATATTTGATATATCAGCGTACAACTGTGTACATATTTCTATAGAGGCCACCATGAAACTTTCTATTAGCGAAGTCCGGAAGCAACTGTCTGCGCTGGTTCGCCAGGTTCGGCAAGATTCCGGTACCAGTGTCCAGATTACGGTGCATGACGAAGTTGTTGCCGAACTTCGCGCGGTTCAGCCTGAACCTGCGCCCGGTGCAGCCGCCAAGAAATTGCAGCAGTTGATGAAGCAGTTGCCTCAACATCGCGGTCCCAAAACCCATGTGTCGTCGCATGTGAACGCCCACCTGTATGGAAACGGGACCGCTGCATCCTGATGGCCCTCCCTCCGGACGTGTTCTGCGATACGTCGTTCTTCTACGCGTGCTTTGATCCCAAAGACGTGAATCATCTCCAGGCTCAGGTTGTGATTTCTGATGCGGCTTCATCGGGGACCAGGTTTTCTACGACCTGGGACATCGTCAGTGAAACTGTCACCTTGCTGCGTTACTGTCACAACTATCGTGCGGCTCTGATTTTTCTCGATGACATTAAACCAGAGTTGCACATGGTTCATTACGGGGATCGCGTCCGGGTAGAGGCCGAACAGGTGTTTCGGCAATATGGACGAGATCATCGCCTGTCCTTTTGTGATGCCATCTCGTTCATTATTGTCACGACTCTCCTGGATCACATGCCTTGTTTAGCCTTTGACGAAGATTTTCGCGGGCTCGGTTTGACCGTGTTATCGTAGCGAGTGGTTTCTATCGGTTCATCTTGCCTAACTCAGCGTATCCTATACTGGTGACAGATCAGGTCAAACAATACAATTACACGAATTTCTTGTGGCTGAATCTCTCTAGTTTTTCAATAAATTCTCTAGCCTAGTGATTTTCTTCTTTGCCAATTTGTGACATCCACGGTCACTGCTGTCGTTTTTTCGATGGAATGACATTCAAAAGTTTCCCAGTGGTTTCTTCTGGTTGCTCGAAGATGGTTTTGGCTTCCTGGAGGACTGCGTGTCTGAGGGAAGCCGGTTGTACGACGTGCACTCCGCTGCCAAAGCTTAAAATCCACCCGACAAGTTCGCGATTGTCGGCGACTGTAAGCGTCATTGTCAGTTCTCCATTTTTGTGTGGCGTGAGTGTTTGTGTGGGGTGCCAGATTCGGTCTTTGACCCAGGCGGCTGTTG
>QIMB01000109.1 GCA_003233615.1 Nitrospirota bacterium | reverse complement strand
CGCGAGGGAGATGGATTTGAGAAAGCGCATCATTAATGAGTAGGGCTAAGTATTGCAACGACTAGAGGAAAAATCGTATGAAATTCTTCAATATCCTGTTAAGGCACTGAACATCAGATAGTGCGCGACTCGTTGGTCGTACATTGCCGTAATTTCTGAACATTATTAGGTTGTCCGAGTTGATTCCCATCTATATTTCGGTATACTAGGAACAGTCAACGGAGAAACGGCAGATGAGCGCGAAAAAAACTGTGCAAGTTATTCATGTGCATGGGGAATGTGAAAAATTCGTGGTTACCTTCTGGGTGATGAGAAGTTTTTCACATTTTCTAGCTGCGTGAAGAGGTTGTGCAGACTTTCGTGATTCAACTGCGGTTTGTAGTTTAAGAGAGCTGAAGGCTTTCCAGCCCAAAACCCCTATCTCTTATTGCGTCGTTTTACATCCATTTTCTTTTTCAAGGTAGTCTAGGCCTATGTTGGTACGTCTTCTGAGTATTCTGTTTGGCAGTAGCAATGATCGAGAGCTGAAGCGGCTCACACCTCAAGTGGAGCAGGCAAATGCTTTTGAGGCATCCTTGCAACCATTGGATGACCACGCACTCGCGGAAAAAACGCAAACCTTTAAGAAACGGCTGGAAGCGAAAGAAACACTGGATGATCTTCTCCCTGAGGCGTTTGCCGTGTGCCGGGAAATGTCCACGCGAAAATTGGGGATGCGTCATTTTGATGTGCAGTTGGTCGGCGGGATGGTCTTGCATCAAGGGCGTATTGCCGAAATGCGGACCGGTGAAGGAAAAACGCTGGTGGCGACGTTGCCCATTTACCTCAATGCGTTGGAAGGAAAAGGCGCGCATTTGGTGACGGTAAATGATTATCTGGCCAAGCGCGATGCGCAATGGATGGGCCCGCTATACCATGGTTTAGGTTTATCTGTTGGCATTATCCAACATGAAGCCTCCTTCCTCTTTGACCCTGAGTATGATGCTCCGGACAAACGCTTGCAATTTCTTCGACCCTGTACAAGGAAAGAAGGGTATGGCGCTGATATTACCTACGGCACGAATAATGAATTCGGCTTTGATTATCTTCGGGATAATCTAGTGGCCAACGATGCGGAACAAGGTGTTCAGCGAGAACCCCATTATGCCATCGTCGATGAAGTGGACAGTATCCTCATCGACGAAGCGCGAACACCTTTGATCATATCCGGTCCGACCGAACAGAGCACCGATCTGTATTACCAGGTCGATCACATTATTCCCAAGCTCAAGCGCGAAGAGGATTTCACGATCGAAGAAAAGACTAAAACGGTGGCATTGACGGATGAGGGAAATGTCAAGGTCGAAAAATTATTGCAGGTAGATAATCTCTATGATTTGGAACACCTCAGTCTGGTGCATCATGTGGTGAAAGCCCTGCAAGCTCACACGCTCTATAAACGGGACGTGGAATATGTGGTGAAAGACGGCGAAGTGATTATCGTTGATGAGTTTACCGGCCGGATGATGCCGGGTCGTCGGTGGAGTGACGGCTTGCATCAAGCGGTGGAAGCCAAAGAAGGCGTGAAAATTGCGAACGAAAATCAAACACTGGCATCGGTGACATTCCAAAATTATTTTCGGATGTATAAGAAGCTTGCTGGCATGACGGGAACCGCTGACACTGAAGCCCCGGAGTTTGCCAAGATCTACAATTTGGATGTGAATGTCATTCCGACCAATCAGACAATGATTCGGCTCGACAATCCTGACGTGGTCTATCGGACTGAAAAGGAAAAATTCGCTGCCATTGCGGATGATATTAAAGAGTATCATGACCGAGGTCAGCCGGTCCTCATCGGGACGGTGTCAATTGAAAAATCTGAGCGGCTGTCGACGTTATTAAATCATCGCGGTGTGAAACACAATGTGTTGAATGCCAAGTTCCACGAAAAGGAAGCCGAAATTATTGCGCAAGCCGGGCAAAAGGAGGCAGTGACCATTGCTACCAATATGGCAGGTCGTGGGACCGATATCGTCTTGGGTGGCAACGCGGAGGCCCTCTTTAAACAGCAATTCATCTATCGAGGTGAAGACTTAAGCCAAGAAGAGCAGGACAAAGCCTACGAGACGATTAGGGCCGCATGTGAAGCCGATAAAGAAGAAGTCTTGGTTGCGGGTGGTTTGCATATTGTCGGTACTGAACGTCATGAGAGCCGGCGAATCGATAATCAGTTACGAGGTCGGTCAGGGCGGCAAGGTGATCCCGGGTCCTCTCGATTTTTCCTTTCATTAGAGGACGATCTTTTGCGCATTTTTGCCTCTGAGCGTGTGTCGAATCTGATGCTTAAGCTGGGCATGGAAGAAGGTGTACCGATTGAACATCGGATGGTCACGAAGTCCATTGAAAATGCCCAGAAGAAAGTCGAAGGGCATAATTTCGAAATCCGCAAACATCTCCTGGAATATGACGATGTGATGAATAAACAACGGGAGGTGATTTACAAGCATCGGCAAAATGTCCTCAGAGCGACGGATGTCACTGAAGAAGTGATGGATATGCTTGAAGGGATTGGTGATGGATTAGTGGAGACCTACTGTCCTGAAGAACAGTATTCCGAAGAATGGAATTTTGCTGGACTGACCGAATCGGTGCATGGCCAATTTGGGGTGGATGTGTTCAACGTTGACGAACTGCAAGAATTGGGGCGCGATGCGCTCAAAGAAGATATTCCAGAAAAATTGAAACAGGCCTATCGCGATAAAGTGACAGCGTTGGTTGAGGAACATGGTGCGAGTGAAGAGTTAATTCATTATATCGAGCGCTCGATTTTATTACAGATGATCGATCAACAATGGAAAGATCATTTGTGGGGAATGGATCAACTCAAAGATGGTATTGGTCTACGTGGGTACGGGCAAAAAGATCCTCTCGCCGAATATAAACGCGAAGGGTATGATATGTTCTCGGGGATGATGGGCCGCATCAAAGGCGACACGCTTGAGCGTCTCTTTAAATTTCAATTGGTGCGAGGCGAACGTCCGGAAGTTGAAATGGAAGC
>QIMB01000272.1 GCA_003233615.1 Nitrospirota bacterium | reverse complement strand
AATGTTGAGATGGACATTGACTCAGGGAAGGCATTGCTGAATTTTGACGTGTGATCTGGATCAAGGGAACGGAAAAAAGTTGCGGAGCTATCCCAGGCAACCAATTCACAGACTGCTTGAGAATGTTGAATCTGATAGTCAGGCTCCCATATCTGAGATTCTTCAGATACAGGGCATTCATCCAAATTAATTTTCTCTGGGGGGATGCGGAATCCGCTCAGGACACCCCAAATGATCTGACAGTGAGGAAAGTCGACAGAAAGTTTCTCTAAGGCTATTCCTGAAACAATTGATGGCGCTTCCGTCTGATATGACATAGGAAACGAGGTCGCTTCAATATCAGAAAGCATCCATGTGAGATCGAGATGGAAACCTTCCATACGCAAGAGGAATTCCTTGAGATGAGTGTGGCAGCTCAACGATTGACTCTCATGATAGATGACCATTTTATTGACCTAACGTTTGAGTGCTACGACAGGCTACCTGAGATAGCGCTGTGTGTTCAAGGTTGATGTTTGAGCTTTCATGGAAATTTTAACTCTCGGCGAGCTGCTGTTCGCAGCCACGTCTTGTTTTCTGCTTAGTTATAAATCCATCGAATACCTGAGAGCTTCCTTTACTGCTTCAAACGATTTTCCATAAATGAGCCCAACTGGATCAATCAACTCATGATGTTGAATTGCCTGAAGGCCTTGCACATTTGCGTAACTCTTCATCCGGAAAAATGGCCGCGAAGGCAACTCTACTTCGTACTGCGATTCGCGGCATGATGATGTAATCGGGACACATAAAGACAGCGCCCGAGGAGAGTCGCAATCCTCGCGTGACACGACCAACATCATTCGGACTTTGCCGCCCGAACCGAGATCAACTCGATAGACCTCGCCAGGTTTAGTCGTCATATGCCGAATCTAAAGCGCTTTGCCTCATCGAACTTGTGACTAAAAGATCATCATTCTGATCTGGGAGATCTACACTGAATGGAAGCCCTCGTTGGAGTTTTACTTGAGAGAGAAACATGCGAATCGCATCGGTAGTAGAAATGCCGAGCTCGGAAAAAATCCTATCGGTCTCGTCTTTTAATTCGGGGGCTACCCTCGCCCTTACTGTTGCAGTATTCATGGCACAATAATGACACAAATGTGCTACAGTGGCAATATCTATTTAAAGAGAGCAGTGTTATTAGAGGACATGCATATTGATATGCATGTGGGTTTTCGGGGGGGGTGGTGACATTAAGGGGAGCCGTTTTCCCTGTGTTGTCAAGGGATCGGGGCGATTTCGGCCGCCTGTCGGGGGTGTGTGATTTTTATTTCGGATCAGATGATATTTTGGAAAACCTTACCTCCTGATATGACCCATCGGGATGATGTATTGGGAAAAGGTGATTGGCATTTTTACCTTTTTTCCGTTTCGGGGGAGGCCTTCGTTGCGCTGCGGCTCGCGGGCTGAGGTCTACGCTGCTGATTTTTTGTTCTGATAAATTAAGTGCCAGGTACTGTTGAGCGCGTTTAGCTTGCGCGGGTGCCGCGACTTTTTGGGCCACGGCTAGCCTTCTTATATTTCTCTTGGTACTCGCGCCTCTGCTTCGTGATTTCGTAGAGCACGATACCCGAAGTCGTGCCGAGGTTCAGACTTTCGATCATTCCGAACATTGGAATGGTGACGCAAAATTCGCTGCGTTCGACCGCAAGATCGCTTATTCCGCGTGTCTCGCTCCCAAACCACACCGCAATCTTCGGGTGGGTATAGTCCGCTTCGTGCAGGATCACAGTCTTCTTGCCTTTGACGTGCGGTGAGGTGACAATCGACATGAAACCCTTTTCCTCAAGATGCTGGAGGCACTCTTCGGTAGAGTCAAAGCGCTTGACGAAGCTCCATTTGATTGCTGATACCGAGGTGGCGGACAGTGATGATCTCTCTCGCATCTCTTGCCAAGAGTCCGGGAGCTTCTTCCGCAGATCCACAATATAGGTCTTATCTACGCCAAGTGCGTTCACATTGCGGATAATGGTGCCGATATTTTTGATATCCTTGGGGCTCTCGATCACGGCAATCAAATTCTTGCAGCGATATGGCTTGATCGCGTTCGCACGCTTCCGTACAGACGGACGCGATTTTTTTGCTGGCTCCAATTCTTCCATTTTTGGCATAACGTTTGAGTCAACCGAACACCTGGTCGAGGGCGAGCTTAGATTTCTGGATTGATAATTGAATGGTCATAAAATTTCAACTGGCGGCGGGTCAGGTGTTCGGTTCGACGTTTTGTTCGGCAGTTGTATTAGTGGTGATCGATAATTCTGTGGCGATTGTTAATCGTGTAGACAGTCGACGCGTTAGCTACGAAAATCGGTCTGCTACCCTCAAATCCAAAGCCGTAGACGACCTTCACTCGAATCGAGTCCTTTTTCTGCTTTACTGAATAGAAGTAATCTCTCGATTCTCGACGCTGGAGCCCATCTTCATATTCTTTCACAACACTGAGCGCCGTTCGCTCTGAATCGCTCAATGCTACGTCGTTACTAGGGATCCAACGACCAGAAGCACCGACAACCTTATCGCCTGTTTGCAATGCCGATGCGCATCCTGCCAGTAACAGTAGGCAGCCACAGAGACATTGAATGAGTGTGGTCATTTTTATTGTCGAACAGTGTTGTTAGAGGACATGCATATTGATATGCACTTGGGTTTTCGGGGGTGGTGGTGACATTAAGGGAAGCGGTTTTCCTCCGTGCTGTCAAGGGATTGAGGCGATTTCAGCGGCCTGTCGGGGGGTGCGATTTTTATTTTGGATCGGATGAGATTTCGGAAAATTTCACCTCCTGATATGAGCCAGCGGGCTGATGTATTGGGAAAAGGTGATTGGCATTTTTACCTTTTTTCCGTTTCGGGAGGCCTTCGTTGCGCTGCGGCTCGCAGGCTGAGGTCTGCGCTGCTGATTTTTTTGTTCCGATAGTTTTTATGAACCGGTCTCACCGCGACCGGCTACAACGATCGGTTACAGTGAGCTTGCGCTCGGGGGATTCGCTGCGAAGCGCGCTATT
>QIMB01000296.1 GCA_003233615.1 Nitrospirota bacterium | reverse complement strand
TTCAGCATACCTGATTACCCTTGAGCATCGCCTGCCTTGGTTAAAGCTTTGCGAGGGTATTGTCAACACTTAAGCCAGATATGGCTGATTGGACATGTGGAGCGCACGGGGTAATACCTGATAAATCAATGGATTCTCTCCAGGGGAATTGTGTGCTAACGGTGGAATTTTCGTTAAGTTGACAATACCCTGATGAGGTTATTGTATGTCTGAGGATGACAAGAAAGACCAGGAAGAAGACATCCTCAACAGAATTGTCATGCTGAGCAGCGCGAAGCATCTGGCTGAGCCATGGCCTGGGTGAGCTCGGCACAGATCCTTCGTTGCTCTCAGGATGACAAGGAGAGACACGGAGCCTTCTAGAGCTCGAACCATAATTTGCGTATGATCCATAAAGTATTATGCATGGCCACCTGGTTCTCGAAAGTGGACCGTCTATTATAGAAGATTTTTTTGGTTCTTCGTCATGAGGTGTGGAATTCATCGGTTTACGATGCTTTGATTCGTCTCCACTACAAGGAGGCGATCATGATGGAAGACCGAGAGATATTTTCTGTAGGACTGGGATTGGTAGCACCGTGGGAAGTGCTTTCTCAACATCTGGCTACCGAGAAGAAGCCGCAGGAGCTACCCCTTGAGCTAGCAGCGGATCGAGGTTCGTTGTTTCCCTGTCCGAACTGTGGGAAGCCGTGCCCTGCGCATGACTTCAAAGAGCTTCGGTGGCGACACGTGAACTTCTTTCAGCACCACTGTCTGCTGACCGCCAAGGTTCCCCGCATCCGTTGCCCCGAGCACGGAGTCAAACGGATTGTGGTGCCCTGGGCGCGTCAAGACAGTCATTGCACCTTGCTCTTTGAACAGGTGGTAATGAGTCTCGTTCGGGAGATGCCTGTGGCCGCGGCCGCCAGGCTGGTGGGTGAGCGGGATACGCGATGATGGCGGATCATTCAGCACGACGTGGGCAAAACGCTGGGTTCACTGGACTTGAGCGAATTCGAAGCCTTTGGGTTTGATGAAACTGCCTCCAAGCGAGGCCAGAACGATGTCACGGTGTTTGTGGACATGAAGCGCCGTACGCAGGCGGGTGTGTGTGCCACGCCGGGCAAGGGCAAGCAGTGCGTGAAGGATTTCAAGGCCTGGCTTCAGGCGCATGGCGGCAGTGCGGAGACGGTGCTGGAAGTGGTGTGTGATATGTCGCCGGCTTGTTGGGCAGCCGTCGAAGAAGAGTTTGAGCACGCCAATGTCACGGTGGACTGGTTCCATGTCGTGCACCTGTTCACCAAAGCCGTCGATGATGTACGCAAGCTTGAGCATCAGCCGAATACGCTCCCCAAGGCCACACGCTGGGCGGTCTTGAAAGGCAAAGGCTTAACGGACAAACAGAAGCGGGCTTTGCAGGAGTTAGAGGACGGAGACTTTCTGCCCACCATTGCCTGGCGGATCAAGGAAACGTTGCGATGGGTCCGGCAGGCGCAAACACTCCGTGCTGCTCGGTGGCGCATGACACACTTCTTGCGGCACGCTCGCTCTATGCTCACCAATGCGCCAGAACTCGACGCCATCAAAAAAGCATTGAACACCCTGCCGGCTCCCATCCACCGGATTCTCCAGCGGTGCTCGTCAACCTACTCCACTGCCCGCATGGACGGGCTGAATTCGTTATTTCAGGCGGTGCGCTCACGAGCCCGAGGTTATCGAAACACCCAGACCTTTATCACCATGATTTCTATGATTGCGGCGCCGCTACGGTTTCTCTTCAATTCCACTTGATATGACGAGGAGTCCTGATTGGAGTTCCGCCATGGCCTGTTCTAGGACTCTCTTTCTTTGCTGGAGACTCAGGCGTACCACATCTTGCTCGCCATCCAGTTGAGCTTCTTCAGGTAAATTAATCCACCCCCAGGCCTCGCCCAATTCAGCATAGACATAGGCCTCTCTTATCTTCGAGGGATTGCCGAACACCTCAGAAAGAAGCAATTCCGTGTCCGCGTCAAATACTTCCAAGGTTTCTTGCTTGCTTCCCTGATGAAGAATCGCTTGCAACCGGAGAAGCTGCTCATGAAGGTGATCGAGGTTTGTTTCGGTGGTAGCGGCTGGATTGGGTTCAGTTGAAGGGTTCATGGACATAGTAACCTCCTGGAAGAAAGATTGTCTTGGTGTTTGACCTACCAAAAAGTGAATATTCAGTTACCAGGGGAAATGGCCCTTCCAGTCTCAAAATTACTTATGAATCACACCAAACTTTCGCCACAGACTGGGGCCTTCTACCCGATGGTAAAGCAAGATATAGACCAGTGAGGTTAGGAAGGTCGAAACGTATAGAATACCGGAGGAGGATGAGAAGCAATGGGGACGATAGTTCTTCTAGAAGAGAAAAAATGAGGAATTTTAGGACCTATTCCCATGCGCCTGCTGGGGGAAAGTTGCCCCAAAACTTTTTCCCCTTTGATGGTCTATGAGGGACGGTTCGGGATGGAGGGGGCTTCCTTGGAAATAATGAAGGAAGACCATTGTTCGGTATTGTCAACGTAAGCCAGATGTGGCTGATTGGACCTGTGGAGCGCACCGCGTCATCCTTGATACATCAACAGATTATGTCCAGGCGAAATGTCTGTTCAGAAAATTTTTTCGTTAAGTTAACAATACCTTTGTAGAAAAAATCCACACTAATTTCTCGCCAACATCTTTCTCCCTCCCCAAATGGGGGCAATTTTTGAGTAATTCGACTTCAATTTTCAGGCCCGGATTTTGCTGTACTTCATGTATTGTATTCTGTGATCTCCCTAAAGAAATCGGTGATTGAGAGGGAAGTGGTAAGAAAGATGACGCAAGTTAGGGTTCATGATCAGGGCAAGGAAGAGGCCTGCACCATTATGGTGGTGGATGAAGACGAGGCTATGCGGGCTGTATTGGTCGATGCCCTTCAAGGCAAAGGTTGTCGGGTGGTTGAGTCTCATAATGGGAAGGGAGCTTTGGAGACTGCTAAGACGGTCAAGCCCAATGTGATTGTCACTGATTTGAAAATTACTGATGGGGGGTATCCGTATTTGCGGTTACTGAAAGCGGCTGCCCCAGAGAGCTCTATTGTTGTGATGACAGCCCATGGCGATAGCCAATCAAAAGCCAAGGCGCTGGAATGTGGGGCTAAAGGTTATTTTGAAAAGCCGCTTCATCTGAACGATTTGAAACGGTGGATTTCACAAGTGTGTCTGGTGAAGCCCTGTAGAAATATTTCTTGATGAGATAAAAGACAATAGGGTTTTAACTTTCTGAGGCAATCTTTCCCCTCACCTACGTCCATACCCTGAGCCTCTCTCCCAAGAGGTGAGGGATTATTAGAAGGTTTTAGTTGAAAGTTAAAAACAAATATCTATGAAAAGGAGGAATCGAGACGATGGTCGGATCGTATACGCCAACGGGAGCTGGTGTTCCCGAACACATTCACCAACGCATTGAGGGTTTAAAATTCTTAGCTCATCATTTAGATGAGCCAATTGTCATTTTCAATCAGAAGATGGAGTTGGTCTATGCCAATCCTTCGGCCCATAAGTTAACGCAAGAGTGCCCCTTCATTCCTTGCCAATCGTCACCTTTTGTTAGTTCGAGTGTTCCTGGGGAACAGGTATCATGTAATTCATGTTACGCGTCCGATCTGTTTCAGGTTAGCGATCAAGTTCAGGATGTCTCGTCTTCTCCTTCTCCGGTTGCAAACGTGCCGGCCTCCTGTCCCTTGCCGCGTGCTGTGGCCATAAAAAGCGAGGTAAGTATGGCACATTTTGTCGTACTCATGGGGGCTCGAGGGAGTGAGAGTGTTGTTACCGTTCCGCAAGACCACCATACATCTCCAGATCTTTCCGGTCAGCATGGAAATATTTTGGAAGAAAGCCCAACACAAAGGATTAAAAGGATTATAGGTGAAAGTTCGCTCATTCAGCAGTTAATCGAAATGATTCAATTGGTTGCTGCGAGTGAGGCCATTGTGTTGATTCAAGGAGAGAGTGGAACCGGCAAAGAGCTTGTCGCAAGAACCATTCATGCTCTGAGTCGTCGTCGATCCAAGCCCTTTGTGGTCGTGGAATGTAGTTCGCTGCCGGAAACCTTGTTGGAGAGTGAATTGTTTGGTCATGTGCGCGGAGCATTTACCGGAGCCGTTGCCGATCGGAAAGGATTATTCGAAGAAGCCGAAGGGGGTACGATTTTTTTAGATGAAATTGCGGACACAACACCTGCGTTTCAAGCCCGATTGCTTCGTGTCATACAGGAAGGAGAAATCAAGCCTGTTGGAAGTAATCAATCGATCAAGGTGAATATGCGGGTCATATCCGCCGGCAATAAGCCCTTGGAGGAGTTAGTGAAAGCGAAGACATTCCGCGCCGATTTGTATTACAGGTTGGCCGTGCTGCCCTTAACGGTCCCGTCTTTGAGGGAACGTCAAGAAGATATTCCGTTGTTGGTTGAACATTTTTTGCGGCAATCTGCACACAAACATGGACGAGCTTCAATGAGTCTGAGTCAAGAGGCGCAGTTGGCGCTGTTTCAACATCCATGGCCGGGTAACGTTCGTGAATTGGAAAATGTGATTGAACGAGGTGTGGTGACTGGCCTTCGTTCAATTCTTGAGCCTGAGGATCTCTTTGTTGAGCATCAAGGAACACAAGGAAAAAGTGATTTGAATAGAATTGGAAAAGCTGCACGCCAGGAAGCCGAACGAGGTCAAATTCTGCAAGCGCTCCGTGATACCAAGGGAGATAAAACACGTGCTGCTAGACTTTTGAAGATTAGTCGTTCAAGCCTCTACAACAAGTTGCGGAACTGCAAAATTTCGTAACTCTCAG
>QIMB01000099.1 GCA_003233615.1 Nitrospirota bacterium | reverse complement strand
ATGGTGTCTTGACCGTCTTTGGCGCGTCTCAGGGCATGCTTCATGGCTTCCACTGGCGCCATGATCTGAATATCCAGGCCTGTCGTATCGTGATCTTGTAAATACCGATTCAATTTTTCAATGATTTGCGCATCATGTGCCCTGTTCTTGTTCAACCAGAACACCACCGGAGTGGAAGACAATCTGGCACGATTGACGGCTAACTTCACCCAATCTTGAATGGGAATATCCTTGACCGTGCAGGCACGGAAGATATCATCCTTTTCCACATCCTGTTGGAGTAACACATTGCCCGCTCCATCAATGACCCGGATGATCCCCTTGCCAGGCGCTTCAAAGGTCTTATCGTGCGAGCCGTATTCCTCCGCTTTTTGGGCCATGAGGCCAACATTGGGCACACTGCCCATCGTGGCCGGATTAAATTCTCCATGCTCTCGACAAAAATCGACGACGGCCTGATAAATGCCCGCATACGAGCGGTCAGGAATAATGGCTTTCATATCATGTTCTTTGCCATCGGGCCCCCACATTTTCCCTGAGGTGCGCAGGGCGGCGGCCATGGAGGCGTCAATGATGATGTCGCTCGGTACATGGAGGTTAGTGATGCCTTTGTCCGAATCCACCATCGCCATCGTCGGCCCATTGTGCAGTGCGGCGTCAATGTCGGCTTTAATGTCGTTTTGCTGAGCGTCGGGTAGTTTGCCGATTTTCGCATAGACATCGCCTAACCCGTTGTTGGCGTTGACCCCTAGTTCAGCAAACGTCTTGGCATATTTCTTAAAGACATCTTCAAAATAGACCTCGACACAATGCCCGAAGATGATGGGATCGGACACCTTCATCATGGTGGCCTTCATGTGTAACGAGAACAAGACGTCAGGCTGTTTTTTGGCGTCCGCCATTTGCTCCCTAAAGAATTGGCGTAATGCGCTGGCGCTCATTTTCGTGGCGTCGACCACATCGCCGTTATCGAACTTCACCGTATCCTTCAACACGGTTGTGGTGCCATCCGTGCCCACAAATTCAATGCGCCCCGTTCCCGCATTCTGCTCGGAAATCGTGACCGACTTTTCGTTGGCAAAGAAATCTCCACCAGACATATGCGCGACATGGGTTTTCGAATCCTTAGTCCATTTGCCCATGCGGTGAGGATTGTTTTTGGCATATTGTTTGACCGAGGCCGCAGCTCGACGATCAGAGTTGCCTTGCCGCAACACCGGGTTCACCGCGCTCCCCTTTACCTTGTCAAACTTCGCTTGAATGGCTTTCTCCTCATCGGTCTTCGGATCTTCGGGATAATTAGGAATGGCATAGCCTTGAGCTTGCAACTCAGCCACCGCCGCTTTGATTTGCGGAAGCGACGCACTGATATTCGGGAGCTTGATGACATTCGATTCCGGTGTCAGAACAATATCTCCCAGTAGTGCCAAGTCATCGGGTTGGCGTTGGTCCGGCTTCAGGTTGTCCGGGAATTGGGCAATGATTCGGCCTGCCAGCGAAATATCCTTCGTGCCAATGTGCACACCGGCCGCTTTGGCAAACGATTGAATAATCGGTAAAAACGAGCCACTCGCCAACTGCGGCGCTTCATCCACTTTCGTATAAATAATATCGGGTTGTGCTGACATGATTTCCTCCTCCTTCAATTAAATTTTCACTATTACAAAAGATACCGAAACAGCGTGATAGACAGTTGGTCACATCCAAAAGGTTTCACCAGGAAACTTTGGGCTCCCCGGTCACACAGCCGCCTGGCCAAGGCCGGCGTCATCACATCGCTCATAATGACCACAGGCAGCAGGGGAGCAAGGTGTTTTATCTCATCCAGGGTATTCGTTCTCCCCATCTGGGCCAGATCAAAGTCCAAATCCAATAGGACTAAATCCACACGGCGCAGTCTGATCACCTTTAGGACTTCTGATGCAGAAGCCGCCGGGACCGCCACACAATTTAATTGCTCTACTACACTGCACACCAATCTACGGCTCTCTACATTGGCTTCCGCCACGACGACTTCACGAGATTGTGGTCTCTGTCCTCGGGGTGCCGTGGCTCGACCCTTCTTCTTGCCTTGCACATCTCCTCCCGAAGAGAGGCCTTTTCTCATAACTTTGGCGACAATGAAAAATCTAAGCGAGCAATTCAAGCTTCAATGGTTTTAGCCATAACATACGGGACTTATAGCATGGGACTTGAAACTCAAAAAAATAGATAATTCAACCGTGACACATCGAAATTTACGATGTATGATGCCGGGCATGGAATGGCTCAACTATCATCACCTGCTCTATTTTTGGATGGTGGCCCGAGAAGGAAGTATCGCCAAAGCCTGTGAGGAACTCAGGTTGGCTCAGCCTACCATCAGCGGCCAGCTTCGAATGCTGGAGGATGAGCTGGGGGAGAAATTATTTGTACGCGCGGGCCGTGGGTTGGTGCTCACAGAAGTCGGCCAGGTGGTCTTTCGCTATGCGGAGGAAATATTTTCGCTCGGGAAAGAAATGACGGAGGTTGTGAAGGGTCAGCAACCGGGACGTCCTCTCCGATTAGTGGTCGGGGTCACCGAGGTCCTGCCCAAGTTAGTAGCCTATCGGCTGTTGGAACCTGCACTACGTGGGTCGGATCCCGTTCGGCTCGTGTGTTGGGAAGGAAAGCTGGATCGGTTGCTGGCAGAGCTGGCGGTGCATGGCTTGGATGTGGTGCTTGCGGACGCGCCCGTTCCGTCGATTCTCCGGGTTCAGGCATATAGCCACCTTCTTGCCGAGTCAGGGGTTTCGTTGGTTGCCGTCCCTCGCATGGCATCGAAGTATCGCCGGCATTTCCCCAAATCCCTCAATGGAGCCCCCTTTCTCCTGCCGACCGACAATACTGTGCTGCGCCGATCGTTGGAACAGTGGTTTGATGCCGAAGGAATTCGTCCGACGAATGCAGGAGAATTCGAAGACAGTGCCTTGCTCAAAGCCTTTGGCCCAAGCAGGGTGCGGCATTTTTGCCATCCCCACGCTCATAGAAGCGGAAGTCCGGCGTCAATATCGGGTTCACCTCATTGGGCACATCCCATCCATTCGCGAACAGTTTTATGCTATTTCGGTGGAGCGGAAGCTTCAGCATCCCGCAGTCGTGGCGATTTCAAAAGCCGCCAAACACATACAGGCCACGAGTGCGTGAAAGGACGGCGAGGCTTCGCTCAAGGACAAAAAATGATGTTTCTGGAATGAAATCGTTCTGCAATTTCCCAATGCTCTGTCGGTCCCAAGGGCTGCCCGCACCCATAAAAGACACCTTACCGAAGCATTTTTGCCAAATTTGTTTTAGTCTTCTCCGCTCTAACCCATCAGAACTCACACATTACCTTTCACTCATCACGATAATATTTTAATGACTATGCCCATCGGAGTCACCCTCAGGTTCGGTCTCGGAAGTCACCTCTCCGTGCCGACGGAAGGACGGGGCATTTCGATACACGGCATTACGAGGGTTGAGTTGAACGGCCCTCATAAAATGGCTCCGTGCTTCGGCGAAGTGAGCCTGGCGATGCAACGCCAATCCAATGTTAAAATGAGCTTCAGCCAGCGATGGAAAGGCCTGGATGGCAATTCGGTATTTTTTTTCAGCCCCCGTCCACCACCCTTCTTTGAAATGGCGGTTTCCTTCATTCATGGCTTGAGCAGTTTCAGAGTCTGCATATGCAGGGGGAGGTAAAGGCTCGTCTCGATGTTGGTGGGCATGTCCTGCGCAACCCACCAGGAAAATCAACCAGGCTAGTAGGAACACGACTTTGAAGCGCCCTGCACCTTTAGTTTCCATTTCTACTCCCCTTCATTGTATTAGAAAAAGTATAGGCCTCATGACCTACCCAATAGGAAGGACCAAAACCTTTTTTTAAATAGGGAAAGGTTTCTCCCGTGTTAGGACTCACAGGATGGACTTGTTTTTTCGAATTCTTGATCGCTCAGCCGACCACGTCTTGCGAAATCGTTCTTCCCACACATACAGAGTAGGCAAGACAAGCAGGGTCAAGGCGGTGGACGTGACCAGGCCACCGATGACGACAGTGGCCAGTGGTTGTTGCACTTCAGCCCCGGCAGACGTGGAAAGGGCCATCGGGACAAACCCCAGACTGGCTACCAATGCCGTCATGAGCACCGGGCGTAAACGGATCAAAGCTCCTTGGTAGGCCGCATCTTCAGCGGAAAGGCCTTTCTTCCGTAGATCCAGGACATAGGATATGAGCATCACTCCGTTCAGAACCGCCACACCGAACAACGCGATAAAGCCGATTCCCGCAGAAATGGAAAACGGCATCCCGCGAAGGGCCAATGCCAAAATGCCTCCTGTAGCCGCCAAAGGAATGTTCAAAAAGATTAAGACCGCGGGTCTGACGGAATTGAACATGGTATACAGCACGACAAAAATCAAAAAGAGCGCTAAGGGCACCACGATGGCCAGCCGCATCGAAGCCCGCTGAAGTTGCTCGAATTGTCCGCCCCATGTGATCCAGTATCCTTCAGGCAGTTTCACCTGTTGCTCCACCGC
>QIMB01000475.1 GCA_003233615.1 Nitrospirota bacterium | reverse complement strand
TACTCGTGCTGGGTGGTGAGGCGGTCTTGGATAAGGAAACGGGGCTGGTGTGGGACAAGAACCCCATCCAGATCGCGCCCATGGTGCCATGGGAAGCAGCGAAATTTGCATGCACAGGAAAGAGCCTAGGTGGTCGGAGAGGCTGGCGGCTTCCGTCAATGCATGAGCTGGCGAGCCTTTTGGAAACCGAGAATCCTGAAAGCAATCTTCAACTCCCCATTGGCCATCCATTTATAAATATCCTCCCGATCCCATATTGGTCGGCGACAAAGGTTGCTGAAATGACTGTTGAGTTGGCGTGGACCGTATCCTTCAACCCTGGTAACAGTATTGGCGTTGGTAGAGCGTTGGTAACCAACGCACATGCGTCATATTGGTGTGTCCGCGGTGGGGGGATCCTGTCAGTCTACTAGTGGGCAGTAATGCCGTAATGATTAGTTCATGTCTATGATTTGATTCTTCGGGGGTGCGAGGGACAGCCCTCGTATTCTCGGAATCTGCACCTTGTTTTTTGTCTCAGATCTCGCAGGACTAAGGTTGTAGTCCCTCAGATAAGTGCGTAGGTTTCAGCTAAGGTTTCAACTAACGATCAAGATCGTTGTTTGCCAAAAGCCCCACATCCTCTGGTTGTGGGGCTTTTATTTCGACCTATTGGCCATCAACAATTCCTTTGGAAGAAGAAATTCGACATCTTCTTCGACGACGGTCAATTCCTCAACACTTTCATCAGCTCCTTGCTCTTTTAAGAATTTAATGACTTGAGAGACAAGCACCTCAGGGGCAGAAGCTCCAGCCGCAATGCCTATAGCATTGGCCTCTTCAAGCCATGAAAGTTGAATGTCTTTATAGGAATCAATCAAATAGGACGTAATCCCGCATCGCTCCCCCAATTCTCGTAATCGATTAGAATTGGAACTATTCGGGGAGCCAATCACAAGAATCACATCAACAAATCGAGCCAACTCTTTGACAGCATTTTGCCGGTTTTGTGTGGCGTAACAAATATCTTCCTGTTGCGGGCCTTTAATACCGGGATTAATACCGGGAAACCGCTGATGGAGAGCTGCCACAATATCCCGACATTCATCCACACTCAGCGTCGTTTGGGTCACATAGGATAGATGCAAAGGATTCTCCACCTCCAAGGTTTCAACATCTTCCACAGACGACACCAGATGAAATTTATCCGGCACCTGCCCAAGCGTTCCCACGACTTCTGGATGTCCCGCATGGCCAATGAGAATCAACTCATAGGTATTAGTGTAATCCCGATTCACTTCATTATGCACTTTAATCACTAAGGGACAGGTCGCACCTTCAGATTCCGTCGTGTGGATTCTTCCCACACAGCTTTTGCCACTCCATGAGCACTGAAGATGACGATAGCCCCATCTGGCACCGCATCAAGTTCTTCAACAAAAATCGCTCCTTTCCCTCGAAGGGATTCCACAACATGCCGACTATGTACAATTTCATGCCGCACATAAATGGGAGCACCGTAGGTTTTGAGGGATAAATCGACAATTTCTATGGCTCGATCCACACCGGCACAAAAACCTCTCGGGTTGGCTAAATATATTTTCAAGAGACACTCCTTCCACTGGTTAATGTCGTTTAGCGAAATATGTTAACATGGCAAGAAAGGTCAATCTATCAGAAACTATTACCATATCAGCTTGATAGTGAATTTCTCATATTAGCCTTGTCTTATCTTAAGAACCTGTTAAATATTATCATCCTCATAGCCCATAAACACCCAAGGAATAATCAACTTCAACAGCCAAGGGAATGGTCAAAAAAGCATGCCCTTGTCGAAGGGTCCGTCCAGCAAGGCCGTAGCCTGTTTGACGCGCGGAGCGTACTCTCAGTACGTGAGCGCGGAAAAATGGCGAGAACGCCGCTGGCGGCTTTTTCCACCATTCCCCTCACCCCCATCGCATTAAGGCTGTTGCCCAGGTTAAACCCCCACCAAAAGTCCCGAGAAGAATACGATTCCCTTTCTGCAAACGCTGGGTTCGATTGGCAGAATCAAGGGCCATGGCAATTGATGCTGATGACGTATTCCCCACATGCTCAATAATCGTCACACAACGCTCAGGGGCAATCCCAAGCATACGACAGAGCTGTGTAATCATCCGTCCATTGGCTTGATGAAAAATGACCTGGTCAAGCTCGTCGACTGGCCATTGTTCTTCTGCCACATGATCAACGACAGCTTGCTGTAATCGCCGGACGGCTATTCGATACAATCTCGCACCCTGAATACGTAAGGTCTGTAAGCGATCATCTAGAACAGCTTGAGAGAGCGGCTGGCGAGAACCTCCCCCTGCAATTTTCACCAAATCATGATAGTGGCCATCAGCATGAAGCCGAATACTGACAAGACCATGATCCGGATTGGATGATCGCTCCAGAATCGCTGCCCCTGCCCCATCTCCAAATAAAATAGCCGTACTGAGGTCATCACGATCCAAGGTGCGTGATTTCACTTCTGAAGCCACAACCAAGCAACGTTGAAACTGCCCAGCCCGAAGAAAACAATCCGCCATCGACAGCCCATACAAAAAACCCGAACAGGAAGCCGAACAGTCAAACGCAGGGATTCCTGAAACCCCTAATCTCGCTTGAAGCAAGCAGGCAGTGGACGGAAACGCCATTTCCGGTGATGTAGTGGAGACAATAATTGCGTCAAGGTCATTGGGAGTGAGGCGTGCCTGATCTAAGGCTTGACGAGACGCCTGTTCGGCTAACGAAGAACAATCTTCTTGCGATGCGACCCAATACCGCGTACGAATGCCTGATACCCGAAAAATATACGATGGATCCTTCCCCAGATAATCAGCAATTTCTTGGTTCTCCACGCGTCGAGCGGGAAGTGCTGAACCGGTTCCACTAATTCTAGATCTATACTGATGCATGTTAGGGCGTTCGGACATCAAGAATGAGACTGTTTGACGATCGTCCCGATTGGGTTACAATGAACGTGTGTTGCAAAGATGAGACTATCTTGGATCGACAGAATCGCGCAAATGCCTGAAACTATAGACTTTCCACGCTTGGTCTAAATCTTGTATAAATAAGTATTTATGTACCCTTTGCATTTTAGAGTACACAATTAGCATTGAGAGACATTGCCGTATCTACCAGAGATCAACCTGCTTACTTTTTGGACCTAAAGACACCATTACCTGAAGAAAGTTCCTCAAAAATGATGACTCGATTCTACTGGGCATGCGTTCTTATCCTGCCACTTATCTTGACGAGTTGCTCATCGACTCCAGATCCAGCAGAAACGTCTTCGCAAGATCTCTCCTCTCTTGATGAACAAATTTTTGTCGGCGACTCTATCGAAATGAGCTACGACCCCAATGTGATTATGAAACGGGCCGAATCTTTTTTTGATAAAGAATCCTATGCAGAAGCCGTTGTCGAATACAAACATTTTCTTGACCTCCATCAGAATCATATTTTAGCGCCATACGCCCAATACAAAATCGGTGTAAGCCATTACAAACAATTTCGAACAGTCGACCGCGATCCCTTACCCCTAAAAAAATCCATCTCAGGGTTTGAAAAATTACTCAAGGAATATCCAGCCAGTCGCTATGAAGTGGAAGCCAAAGACACGATTCGGACATGTAAGGAACAGCTCGTGCAACGCCATCTGATGGTGGGGGAATTTTATTTCAAGCGAGGGTCATATCTGGCTGCCGCTCACCGATATAAAAAAATCATCGAGGAATTCCCTGAATTAGAGACAACAGGAGAGGCCATGTTTCACCTGGCAAAAACCTACCAGGATTTGGGAATCGAAGAATGGACGCAAGATTGGCTCGTCGCACTCATCAGGCTATATCCTGAAAGTCCCTACCATGCACCGGCTCAATCACTCTTAGCATCGCTTCATGAGGAATATCCAACATTAGTGGCTTCACTTCCTGCCAGTCCATTGCTGCCAGAGAAATCTGTGAGGCCTATACCTGCGAATGTCGCGCGCTCGCACATACCAGACAATCCAATTTCCACAAATGCAGAAGCTCACCCAGTCATGTTCACCGAAGAGCCTACCGCCCCAACAGCTTGTACCATCGGAACATGGTGCGATTCTCAATCTGTTCGACCAACCCAACCTATCGCTCACTCCACATCATTTCCAACCGACACCAAAGCCTGCACCGCCGGCGAATGGTGTTGAACAATCACTACAATTCTCAATTGTAGGAGTCAAACGCGATTAGATACCCCTCAGCATCCATGGCAGTAAATCAAGGTGAGGTAATTAAATCGAGTCTGACCTCTAATTATGCGCCAATGATTATTGGCCGATGTACCAGCCTATGCCATTGCGCTCAAGGAAACTGGTGAAGAGAGTCACCGAATCGGTGAAGATCATGACGCCGACAAGGATCAAAAGTACGCCACTGACAAACGACACTCCGCCTAGGTAGGTTCGCAGACTTTTGAAGTAACTCAAGAACGTATCCATGCCAAAGGCTGTCAAAAAGAACGGCAGACCCAACCCAAACGAATAGGCCGAGAGCAGCATGACTCCACCTGACATCGACTCCGTGGTGCTGGCATAGGCCAATATGGTGCCAAGCACGGGCCCAACGCACGGGGTCCAACCTGCAGCAAATGCCGTCCCGATCAAATAGGACCCTACATATCCAACTGGACGAGATTCAAAATGCATCAACCGCCGTTCAGCCATCAAAAAATTCAGCTTCAAAATTCCTAAAAGATATAACCCAAAAATGATAATCAGCATGCCTCCGACTTTCCTGATCACATCTTGATATTCATAGAGCACTTGACCAATCAGACTCGCGGATGCGCCAAACGCAATAAATACCGTGGAAAATCCCGCAATAAATAAGAGTGAATTAAGAATGATGACTGATTTAAACCGTTCACGCTCTTCCGCCTTGGCCAAATTTTCGACTGACAGGCCGGTAATATAGGACAGGTATGAAGGCACGAGCGGCAGGACACAGGGAGAGATAAAAGACAAGAGTCCGGCACTAAATGCGGCAAATAATGAGACTTGGGCGATAGAATCCATGGGTTACATTCTTTCAGACGGCGCGTGATATGGTTCTTGTAGTAATGTACGCATCACCGTTCTGGCTTCTTGGCTATTCCAGTCGCGGGCCCCAAACACCCGTTGTCTGATAATCCCCTTCCGATCAATCACATACGTCATGGGCAATGTGCGAGCGCCATAGGTGAGACCCACCTGATAATCGGAATCATGTAAAATAGGAAAACTCAACCCCATTGCTTCTTTAAAGGGTCGTGTGACAGCCGCCCCCTGCTGATCCACTGAAACAGCCAATATTTCCAAACCTTGAGATTGAAAATCTTGATACAGAGCTTCCATGGCTGGCATTTCCACTTTACAGGGACCACACCATGTCGCCCAAAAATTCAAAAATACGACTTTCCCTTGATAATCACGAAGGAAATGGGCTCGACCCTCTAAATCTATTAATCGAAATGCAGGGGCTGGTGCATTGATGGTCACACGACGATACGCGACGCGTTGAGCCTCTTCTCCCTCTTCAATTGACGCAATTGGCGTTTCGGAATATCCAGAATCACACCCACAGAGCACCGCAACGAAAAGACACACCACCCATGTAAACATCCGTGTCATTGATATCCCCTTCTCACCAAGTCTCATAGGCAGTTCTTACTCACAATCAAGAAAACAAACCCTAGAATTTCCACCATGTCTTTCCAACATCATAAGATCATGATATTTTTACCGTCAATGAACCTGTCGGTATTCACTCACTGTGACGCAGCGAGATTTCATGAGCCAAATTCCACGCAACTTTCTAGACAACTTCCCAAACAATCCGTAGACTAAGCACCCAACCTTCCGATCCGCACCACCATCACCCATGAGCGCTATCCAAGTCACAGATCTTTCAAAATCCTACGGGTTCTATCGCATTTTTGAGGAGGTGTCTTTTACCATTCACCCAGGAACCTGTTTTGCTCTCTTCGGCCCAAATGGCGCAGGAAAAACCACGCTCCTTCGCATCCTGGCCACACTTCAAGTACCCTCTGAAGGACAGTTTACCATTTTTGGACAAGATGGCGTAGCACAGAAAGATGCCGTTCGAACCATCCTGGTATTCATCGCACATGGCTCACATCTCTATGACGAACTTAACGCCACAGAAAATTTGCAGTTTTCCCTGGCTTTACGAGGACAATCGCCCGAGCCTTCTGATCTGAAGCGGGCTCTTGATCAAACGGGCATCGGAGCGTATGGAAATCTCAAAATACGCCAATTCTCCGCCGGCATGAAAAAACGTGTGGCCCTCGCCAAGGCCATTCTGGCACAACCA
>QIMB01000267.1 GCA_003233615.1 Nitrospirota bacterium | reverse complement strand
CTTTATGGTTTTCACCCTCAAAGACTACTTCAATCACCATATGACGGTTTACAAACTCTTGCAATTCCTTTTGCAGTACCTCGGGGAATACAGGTGGGTCAACACCCTTCGCATTCGAACGAATCACCTGAAGGTCTGCATTGACCGTCATTCGTTGGCTAAGCAGTCTTAACGCATGCTTATACCCTCGTACACGTTCGATCTTTTGAGGATGGGTTCGCCCCTGTATGAGCGATGCTTGAATCTTACGATCTGTTTCGCGAAGACGTTGGACTAATACCTTTTCGATGTGGCGACGATCGAGTCCGGCCAAAACAAAAAACTGTTGATCCGTTTTTCGATACCACGACAAGACATGCACATTTTCAAGTAATTTGGTCGTTGTCACTTGAATGTACTGATCCAGATACACGTCCCGTTGCACTGTGGAGCGTGAATTGCGTTCCTGTATGGTATACAACTCGTGATCCAATGACTTCGCTTGGACTTTTGCAGAGAAAATGCGAGCCACGCTTGCATATGCCCGTTTTTCTGCCTGATCACGGGATTGTCCCTCCCCCATACCTACTAAATATTGGTCCACAGGATACGTTTTCTGTGGTGCGAATACCCATTCGGGAGGAATTTCTGCCTCAAACGAGGCACACCCGCTTGTTAAGACACACAACCAAATAATCAATACCCTGTTTCTTGGAAATATCATGATCACTTATTGGGAATGTTGAAAAAAGCCGCCAGCGGCGTTCTCGCCATTTTGCCGTGCTCACGTACTGAGAGTACGCTCCGCACGTCAAAAAGGCTGCGGCCTTGCTGGACGGACCCTTCGGCAAGACTCAGGGCATGCTTTTTTGATCATTCCCTTGGCTGTTGACGTTGATTGTACCTCGGGCACTTATGGGCTATGAGAGTGATAATATTCAACAGGCACTTATTGCACAATCTGATGAAAAAGAAAGCGTGTCTCACCGTGTTTCATGTGAAGATGTGTATCGAGAGATCTGTTAACCCTTGAGCGTTCTTGATCGGCCGATTGAATGACGATGGAATATTCCCCTGGTTCAACCCACACACGAACCAATTGGATCTCCCCTGGAAGCATTCGCCAGGATCGAATATCGGCTTCTTCTGTGGCTAAGGCAAACACACGTGCAATTCCTCCTACCAAAGGACCAACCCAATCCCGATTATTTTTGCCAGCTGCCGCTCGTGCCCCCATGGCTATTCCTTCTGCCGCAGCCATTTTCATAGCGGTTCTGGCTACCGCTCGAAGAACCAGACTGTCATACCCATCAGCCAAAGTTTTTTCAGCGACGGCATGTATGTCATACATCCGTTGAGATTGAGTGGTGATCGTGGTCGTCTCGTTTCTGATCGTAATGGTGTCAAGAGCCCGAGATTGATTTTGCCTTGTAAAGCGAGGCAAGGCAATACGGGCAATACGCCCATGAATGCCATAGACGAGAGCTTCTCCTCCTCTCGTCCTTCGAGTACGTCGACCAAACCCGGGCTTGGTGAGTGCCACTAAGCGAAGCGCATCGAGACTCACCGGTACATCAATGAAGAGATCTTCTTTCTTGGGTCCCTGTCCATGGTAGGTGAGCACCACAATTTGCGCGAGGGTTGGATCATGTTCCAAGGCTGATTGAGCCGCGACTTCCGGATATTTATTTTGATAGCGTGCTGCATCTTCATGCAACCCCAAACGACGGGCTGATCGAATCAAATCGCTTTTCAACACATCAGGAAGAACCACGCGGGTCCAGGCTATCCCATCTTCATAGACTTGTTCGGCTATCCGATATCCCACATAGGCATTATTGGTGTCGCCGGCAATATCATACAGCAACCCGACCACATAACGGGCAAATGGATCTTCATGGTAGTCATCTGTTCCATCCATGTTATCGCTGAGCACATTTAAGCGATAGTCTATTCGTCTGGCTTCCACTAATGCTTCATTCCATTGCTGTTGGGCGGCATAATTGAATGCTTTCACCACATTGATCATGACATTCTCATATGGTGCTCCTTCGTATGGCTGGCGGGCCTCAGTCACCAACAGTGATGAGGCTTCATCGCGAAGGCGCCTGGTGTAAAGATCTTCCACAAGAAAATAGGCTTTTTCCAGCACCTCATTGCTCTCTGCATACCGACCTGCTAAATGCAGCACCATTCCATGGTCCATGAAATAGAGGAGTTGGCTTTTGGATCCATAGTCATCTTTCGCGGATTCCATCAATTGAATGGCTTGTTCCCCTTGACCGGCTAACAGGTTACGTTGCACACCGGCATAGTGAGACATCGGCCCACTACAGCCCATGAACAAGGTGCAACCCAAGACAAGACACATGATGGGAATGTTGAAAAAAGCCGCCAGCAGCGTTCTCGCCCTTTTGCCGTGCTCACGTACTGAGAGTACGCTCCGCGCGTCAAAAAGGCTGCGGCCTTGCTGGACAAACTTTTTTGAACATTCCCTTAGCTGTTGACGTCGATTACACCTCGGGCATGTACGAGCTATGCAAATGATGATATTCAACAGCCCCATGATCCTGTGATGAAGAATGGCAGGAAGACGCTGTGTGCCCAGAAGGGATTTACTGGAAACTGGGTAGAGGAATCCGGAGTAATGAGGAAAGGAGAATTGACGAACTTGCCGTATGCGTAACAATGACACGGGGATGCAGAGATTTAAAACAGGTGGCGTTTTCGCTCCACGACCTTTTTGATTTTCTTCTGTCCGTACCAGGATTTGATATTATTTTCTAAATCAATCAGATTCAAATCGACTTGATAATAAATCGCCTTTGTCCCGGCGGATTCATCCACAATTGTGGCGATAGTGCCTTTCATCATGAAATCTGCACCCACTTCTTGCCCAGGACGCTTTTGGGTATCTTCGCGAGAATAGACGGCTTGTTCCTTGCGCTCTTCTCGAATTTCTTCACGTTCACTTTTACTTGCCACAAATACAACTTTTTGGGTGTTGGTCATTTCGCGTTCTAAATCTGTGACAAACGTGCCTACATCAATATGTTCATGACTTTTATTAAGAATCATTCCGACGATCACGACAGGATCCCGGCCCTTTGCTCTGGTAAATTTCTCTAACCATGGACGACTGACCATTTCCTTCATCATGGTTGCGGCAACTAATTTTGAGTCTGTGTCATTCCAACGGCCACTTAAATCAATCACGGTCCCAGGATCTACACGAGTCACGCGTTTTTCTTTTCCACACGAGATCAATGCCAAAAGACAGAGTATGGAACCCAGCACAAGACATAATCGTAGGAATCGGGACATGAGTATGGAGAAAGAGCGTTTCATTGTGTGCGTGGACGACCCGAAGTCAAAAGGATGCTGTTATTAGTCGATGATTCCGGAACGTTTGGCTTCCTCTTTTTCCAGTTTTTTGAATAC
>QIMB01000015.1 GCA_003233615.1 Nitrospirota bacterium | reverse complement strand
GGAGAAACTGACAGACGGCATCAAAGTGCCAAGGGTTGATCCTCCTCACATTGCTAAGCTACTCGATTCTCAAAAAACAAACATATAAGGGCTTGGCAGATCAAACTGTGGCATGGACCCGAGGGATCCCTTGAAATTGTCCGAAATGTCCACGGCACAGTCTCCTCCACAGAACAGTACTGACCAATATGAGTACATTATATCTCGCCAACTGTAGCTGCTTTGGGCAGGTAGCTTTGGTGGTTTTTGCTCCAGAAGGTCTCCGATGCCCAACCTGTCCAGTTCTTCAATTACAAAATTAAGCCCACCAAATGCGGTCAGGTGGGAAGAAGTCAATACTTTCATCGCGGTATTTGTCAGGCATCACCAATTTAGGTGAAAATACCATGGCCGTGATTCCTTGCAAACCAAGGTTTTACGGTCACTTTTTAACTCAACATGCGGATTTAAGGTTGCAACGCGCGCGCCACCCCGACCTCAGCCATGTAGGGGCGTATGGAAATACGCCCAAAATCAGGCAGATGATAATGCAAGGGCGTATTTCCATACGCCCCTACGCACCCACTTCTCCAGAACTGAACTTGTTTCAGGTTCTGATTTCACGTGGTCTTTGACCGCAGATAGGTTACGGTCTGACCACCTAACTTAGCCATAAAATAAAAAAGAAACAGATGAAAATCCTTTATATAGATATGGATAATGTACTGGTGGATTTCCCATCAGCGTTCCCAAAATTAGATAGCAGAACCCTGAATGATTTCAAGAATGACCTTGATGAAGTGCCCGGCATCTTCTCATTGATGAAGCCGATGCCTTTTGCCATCAGATCAGTTGAGTTCTTATCAGTGCATTTTGATATTTACATTCTTTCCACTGCCCCGTGGAACAATCCTTCGGCATGGACGGACAAACTTCTATGGATCAAAGAATTCTTACCACAAGTAGCATACAAAAGGCTAATTCTCTCGCATAACAAGCATTTGAATGTTGGAGATTATCGGCCTAATAGACAAAAAGGAGTCTCGAACCTTCTGAGATTGTTGCTACCATTGGCGTTGATTTAAATTTAAGGTCATGAGTAAAAAAAGTGCTTACACTGTTGTAGTTCGATCACGAAAAAAGTAGGATTCAGAAAAGGAAAGCAGAGGTATAAATGCCATGCTTGTAAACGTCAGTTTCTGGGTGGCGAAAGGATTGACCCGAAGTTGATCTGGAAGGAATATTCGGAGGGAAAACAAACCTATGTTCAGTTGGCAAAGACGTATGATTGTTCATCTCGGACAATACAACGGAAGCTCGATTCCGTGAAGATCATCATACCGAAAAAGAGACCTCGTAAGGTTATAATTCTTATGGACACGACATACTGGGGTAGAAACTTTGGGGTGATGCTTTTCAAAGATTCAATTACCAAGGAAAACCTTTTGAAATACTATGTGATAAACGAGACGAATGCACTTTATATCGAAGGCATAAAAGAACTTGGGGGAAGAGGGTTCACGGTTGTTGCGATCGTCTGTGATGGACGTAAGGGACTGATAGGGTCCTTCAGCAGCATACCCGTGCAGATGTGCCAGTTCCATCAGGTGGCAATAGTAAGAAGATACATTACCAGAAACCCAAAACTCCCTGCAGCCATAGAGCTTAAAGGAATAGTGGCCCTTATGAAAAACACGGACAGAGAGTCATTTGAAGGCGCATTGAATGACTGGCACACCAAGTGGGAATCCTTTTTGAAAGAAAGGACCCGGAACCCCGATACGGGAAAAAGTCACTACACTCACAAACGGTTGAGAAGTGCTTATCGAAGCCTGAGAACCAACATGAAATGGCTTTTCACATGGTACGATCATATTGAACTCAACATACCGAATACGACTAACGCGATAGACGGCCATTTTTCAGATCTGAAGAACAAATTGAGAAATCATAATGGATTGTCTATTGAAAGAAAAAAGAAATTCATTGATGGGTTTTTTAAGGCATAAAGGCTTCTGAAAATATCGAAGGGACCACTAAAGCAGTCCCCTCGACCCGACATTTTCGTCAGCCACCGCAACTGTCCCTAAATGGGTTGCTCCACAGCATAGCCCATCTCCGTTCAGCACGGTTTTTCAAAGATAGATTCAACCCGTGGATCTTCTGAAAAACAGTCAAAAAAACAGACTCCTTTTTGTCCACTTGAAAGAAAGTACTCAAAAACAGACTCCTTTTTGTCTATTACACCTATTCTGCGGTATAATGGTCAAAAATAGTTGGTGGATTCTTCTGTACCGTACTGATATCAATGGATTGATGAGGGTCTGATGAAACGGGTTTCATCAGACTTTACTTTGAGTATGAAAACTTCAAAAAAAGGCGATGTTGGGCCTGCGGTTCGCTTGACTCGATAAAATGGGGAGACCAGAACGGCAAACAGCGTTACAGATGCAGGAACTGCGGTATCCTGTTCACCGGACAGAACCTTGGGGGTCTCACGGTCAAATGAGCTGGCCCATTTTGAAAAACGGCTCATCGAAAGGCTCACCTACCGGTATCTTTGCAGGGACAGCGGTCAGAGCGTCTCTTCCCTGAAGCGGTCGTTCAAATGGTATTTGACCAACCCTCCCCAGTTCCGGATACGCCAAGGCGACAATGCCCACCTGCTTATCGATGGAACATATTTCAGCAATGGTCTGTGCCTTGTGGTGTATCGGGACAATGACACCGGGCACACACATCTGTACCGTTTTTCTGATGCCGAACGCTATGAGCAGATCCGCGAAGACCTTCTGAATCCGGGGCTTCTCGGTGTGCAGATAGGTTCCATAACATTCGATGGGCACAAGGCCACGCTGAAGGCCATCAGGGATGCCTGCCCTGACGTTATTGTTCAAAGATGCCTTGTACACGTACACCGAAGAGCGAAGGCATTGCTGAAAATAAGACCCAGAACCGTTGCGAGCATGGAACTCAAACGGGTCGTGGGCCTTCTGCCAAGGGTCAGTACCCATAATGACAGGCGTGCCTTTGTCATAGAGTTCGAGCAATGGTTCCTGATCCATGGGGCATTTGTGAATGAGAGATCGTACAATGAGGATACGGGACGCT